>CAZOTC010000017.1:0-21967 GCA_964582605.1 uncultured Geobacter sp.
AGTACGGGATCGAGGACTATCTGGAGATTAAGTACCTCTGTATGGGCGGGATATAGCCCTTCATGAGTTTCCTTCGCCCTTCACTGCGTGCCAGGATGACTCTGGCGGTCACAGCCCTGATTCTGGTGTTGATGCTGATTACCGGCATTGTGTCTCTGGCGTTTTTTGAACGTGAATACGAGCGGACCATGACGGCACAGCAGTCGGACATTGTCCGCTACCTTGCCAGTGACGCCGATGCCACGCTGACCAATATCCAGGAAGCGCTGACGATTAATGCCCAGGCCGTGCCGGACAGCGTTCTCACCAACCACCATGCGGCACAGACATTTCTTGCAAGCCGCACCGGCCTTCGCCGTTTTTTCAAAGACCACCTGCACCTCTACGGTGTAGACGGAAGTCTGATTGCAACTATAGATCATCATCACCACTTTGATTCCGAATCCATCGCCAATAACCCATATTTCAAGGAAACGGTTCAGAAGGTCAAACCGGTCATCAGTGACCCGTCGACCCACGGGCACACCAAAGAACAGGCAACCATCATCTTTACGGCACCTGTCAAAGACAAGAGCGGACGTGTTGTTGCGGTCATGACCGGCAGCTTTAACCTCTACGAAAAAAACCCGCTTTCCCGGTTTATTTCGATCAAGCTCGGTAAGAGCGGTTTTCTGCGACTGATCTCCAGCAGTGGTCAGGTGCTGCTGCATGAAAAAAATGAGCGGATTCTCCGCGATGTTTCAGAGGGGGCCGGACCTATTCTTGAAAAAGCCCTGCGTGACGGCTCTGCATCCGGACGTCACTTTGGTTACAGCAAGCAGGTACTGATCGCCTCCATGCAGCGCCTCACGACCGTCAACTGGATTTTGGCCGCCAGTTACCCGGAAACCGAAGTCTACGCCCGTGCCCATAAAGCGCGAATCTGGTTTATTGTGGCAACCCTGGTAGGTATGGGGCTTGCCGTGCTGGTAGTACTGGCAATGATGCGTCTGCTGACCCGCCCCCTTGCCCAGTTGGCTACCCATGTCTCACATCTGCCGGAAAAAAAGGGAGAGGATCGCTTTATTCACCTGCCGGTTAACGGTGAGATCGGTTCGCTGACCGGTGCCTTCAACACCATGGTACAGGAAATCGATCAGAACACCCGAGCCTTGCGCGAGAGTGAGCAGCGCTACCGGATTGTGACTGAATTTACCAACGACTTTACCTACTGGCGTCGTCCTGACGGCAGCTTTGAATTCATATCCCCTGCCTGTGTTGAGGTGACCGGCTACACCAGAGAAGAGCTGTTCAGCCGGCCGGCCCTGATGGAAGAGATGATCCACGAAGCGGACCGCTCAAGGATCGAGCAGATGGCTGCCGAGACCGGCGAAAACGCACTCTGTACCGCAGAAGAAACCGAATACCGGATTGTCACCAAACAGGGACGCACCCGCTGGGTCCGTCATACCTGCCGGCCGATCTACGATGAAAACGGCACCTATCTTGGCCGACGGGGCTGCCGTTCGGATATTACCGAACGGAAACAACTGGCTGACCAGGTCTCCCACATGGTATTGCACGACCTGTTGACCGGCCTTCCCAACCGCTCTCTGTTTGCCGACCGGTTGTTCCTTGCCACCTCCCAGAAAGAGCGCAATGACCGGGAAATGACCATGGTGCTGTTCTTCGGCATTGATCGCTTCAAAATGATCAACGACACCCTGGGACATGAAGTCGGTGATCGTCTGCTGATTATGATTTCAGAGCGGCTGCAGAAACTGCTGCACCCGGATGACACCCTCTGCCGCTTTGGCGGTGATGTCTTTGCCTTCATCCTGCCGGGTCGCGAAAGCCGCCATGAGGCGGTAACCATGTCCTACCGGGTGCTGGCAAGCCTGAGCGACCCGTTTAACCCTTCCGGCCAGCAGGTGACCCTGACCGGCAGTATCGGCATCGCCATCTGCCCCCAGGACGGCAGCGATGCAGAAACGCTGCAGAGAAATGCCGAAACCGCCATGTATGATGCCAAGCGTAGCGGCAAGAACTGTTTCCGGTTTTATGCCCGTGAGATGAACGCCCAGGCCGCAGAGATGTTGCGACTTGACAACAGTATGCCGCAGGGATTGGCTAACGGTGATTTCTACCTTCATTTCCAGCCCCAGCTTGACCTGAAAGATGATGTTGTGATCGGTGTTGAAGCCCTGTTGCGCTGGCGCCACCCGGAACTGGGCATGATTCCGCCGGATCGTTTTATCCCTCTGGCAGAAGAGAGCGGCTTTATCATAAAGCTGGGTGAATGGGTGTTGAAAACCGCCTGCGTCCAGTGTGCAGAATGGCAGCAGAACAGCACTGTTCCGGTGAGGATCGCAGTAAACGTCTCCGGTCGACAGTTCAATGAACCGGATTTTGTTGAAATGGTCTCAACTGCGCTGAGTGAAAGCGGCCTTACACCGGAACTGCTGGAACTGGAGTTGACCGAGAGTCTCCTGATTTCAAATGAGCAGCAGGCGCTCCAGAAACTGCAACTGCTGAAAAGCATGGGGCTCTACCTTGCCATAGACGACTTCGGCACCGGCTATTCATCACTGGCCTACCTGAAGCATTTCCCGCTTGACCGGCTCAAGATAGACAAATCATTTATCAACGACATCCTGACCGACCCTGACGATGCGGCCATTACTGAGGCGATTATCGCCATGGCTCATTCCCTGAAGCTGAAGGTTATTGCAGAGGGGGTTGAAACGCGGGAGCAACTGCTCTTCCTTGAAGACCGGGGCTGTGACGAGATGCAGGGCTACTACCTGAGCAAACCGCTGTCTGAACATGATCTGCGGACGTTTATTGCAGCCCGGGGACAGCAGGCACCCTGACCGATGCTGCCGCCAGAACAGTACGAGGCGGGAAAGAGTTTCTTTCCCGCCCCGTTGCCGTTAAGGAGCAGTAAACAAACCAACAAAGAGAGTACCGTGAGCTGGAACCGGAATTACTGCAGCCTGAAGCGTGACACCGCCCCATGCAACCCTTCTGCCATACCTGACAGGTTGGATGCCGCATCTGCCGTTTCGTGGGACCCCCGTGCCGTATCCTGAATAATCTGGGTCATGCGATGGATGTTGTCAGTGATCTCACCGGTGGTTGCAGACTGTTCCTCGGCAGCGGTAGAGATCTGCCTGACCTGGTCGGTCACGGCATCAATCTCAGCCAGAATCTGCTCCAGGGCTGTCCCTGACCGCTCTGCATCCTGAGTTCCTGCCTCAACCTCGCGTACTCCCTCATTCATGGTCTGCACGGCACTCCTGGTTTCAGACTGGATCGCCTTGATCATCTCGCCGATCTCACGGGTGGCCTTGGTCGTCCGTTCTGCCAATGCTCGCACCTCATCGGCAACAACCGCAAATCCACGTCCCATCTCACCGGCACGAGCCGCTTCAATGGCAGCATTCAAGGCGAGGAGATTGGTCTGATCGGCAATATCCTCGATGGTTGCGACAATGGCGCCGATCTGATCGGATCGGGATCCCAGCGAATCAACCGTACGGGCCGTATCCTGTACCCGGCTGGCAATCCGCCGCATCCCTTCCACGGTCTGGCGCACAACATCTGCCCCATCCTGAGCCGCCCGATTGGCCCGCTGCGAGCCGTCAACCGCAATCTGACAGCTATGGGCGATATCATGACTGGTGGCGGCCATCTCCTCGCTGGCAGTAGCGACACTGACGGTCTGTGCAGCAGCAACTTCCGCACCTTCGGCAATCTCTTCCGAAGTACCGTGCAGCTCTCTGGTTGCCGACGAAACCATCCCGGCAGTTGTATTCACCTGGGCGATCAGGTCACGCAACTGCTGCACCATGGCAGCGAAGGAGCGGGCAAGATTGCCCATCTCATCACAGCAATGGGCATCAACCGTCACGGTCAGATCACCATCGGCAACCTTCTGGAAACGGACCTGCAGCTGCTGCAGCGGATTGCTGATTCTGGCTGAAACGAACAGGCCGATGGCAAGCGCGACCGCGACCGCAGCAGCAGCCATAACCAACGAGAAGATCAGGGAGGTCTGCGCCAGCTTTGCATTGTTTGCCGCTGTTTCCTTGGCATGCTTCACGCTGACCGCTGCCATCTTGTCCAGTGCCTTAAGCATGTTGTTTGCCTGACGGGAGGCATCTCCCTGAGCCACTTCCAGGGCTTCATTGCTTTTGCCGGCCAGCGAAAGTTCAATCATCTGCTTCAAAAGCGGAATGTAGGCGTCAAACGAGCTTTTGAATTCAGCAAACGCTGCTTTCTCTTCTTTGCCGTCCATGTTTTTGACATAGACAGCGGTCTTTGCTTCCAGATCCGCCAGACTATCCTTGAGCGTTTCGGCAATCTCTTCCCGCTCGTCAGGATCGGTCGCACCGATCAGGGATCTGGTGTTGATCCGGTTCAGCAGGAAGCTCTGGGTGATATCACGCAGTCCTGCCAGCGGTACCGCCACCTCCTGATACATGAAGGTATCAGCCTTTTCCATTTTCTTGATATTTACAACACTGACTCCTCCCAGCAGAGCGGAAAAAGCGGCAACAACCAGAAAGGCAATAATCAGCTTGATGCGGATACTCATGTTTTCAAATGCATGTGGCATAACGACACTCCTTGTAGCCGGTTCTATTTCTCAATCTTGTCCCAGGTCGGCTTCTCATCCGGATTCTGCAGCTTAAACAGCAGGTACGCGGCCGCTTTCTTCATTTTTTCGGTGGTCTTCACTTCGCTGCTGAACCGTTCCAGTGCTGCAATCATACGGGTGCGGGAATAATCAGGAAGTACCTCATGCTCAATCACCGTCCGCAATCTGCTCAAAACCTGTTTGTGCTGTTCACCGTCATCAAGCTTCGTCGAGTCTGCCAGGAACACCAGCATCCATGCCATGCCGCGCTCTTCATCGCTTCGGGCTGCACCGGCAAACTGCAGCAGTGCAGCAACCAGGCTGCCCAGTTCGGCATAATTAAGTGTGCACTTCTCCAGATACTCTCTCAAGTAACGTAACGCAGCCAGGTGATGACGTTCCTCAGGGACATTGAAGAGCAGCAGGTGAGCTGCCTGAATGCGCAACGACTCCTGCTGGTCATTTTTGAGAAAACTGTGTAAAAGCCGGGCTGTCTTGTCGATGGCAAGTTCGGACAGGCCGCCGGCGGTCAACTTGCTTCTGACCGTGGCCAACAGGTCGTTCTTGACCGGATGACCATGGTAGACAACCGCCATGATTGAATCCTTGACCTCGTCATCGGCTGCGTACTCCCACAGTTCTTCAACGTGCTTTAAAATACTGGTGCGGAAGCGCTTGACCTTATCCATCTTGGTGATCTCTTCCGGTTCCCAGCTCTCAGGCCAGGTATCGATTACACTGTCAACCTCATCCTCATTCCAGGTCTTGTCCAGCAGGAAGCAGAAGTAGGTAAGTATCTTGATCTGGTAGACCTTGCCCCCCTCCTGCAGAGGACGCATCAGGTCCTCAAGGTAACTGGCAGTGAGACCACAGGTGCCGCTGCAGAGGAAACGGTAGACGCTTTCCCCCTTTTCAACCTGTTTCTCAATATACTTGGCCTTCAGATGTTCACCAAGGGCGGTTGTTGCCACCTTCTTGAAAAATACCGACAGCAGGTTACTGGCGTGGTGCTTGACCGGCATCTCAATCTCATCGGACAGCACGATATCAAGACAGGCGTTGAAAATCTTGACCTGTTCCGGCTCATCTTCGGATGCATCGATATACTGCTCAAGGATATCAATAATCTCTATGATATGTGAGCGGTTACGGCTGGACAGCAGGCTGGAAAGCGTAATCCTCAGCGAATCGGCATCGACAATACCGAACAGGAAACGGACCGCTGCATTACGCCGGGCCGGTCCCTTGTGTTCCGCAGACCGCAGCACCTGCAGGATACTGGCCGCCGGATCAGCGACCCAACCCGGGATCAGCGCCTCCAGCAACAGTTCGGCCTTGCGGCGGATATGGGCGTCCAGGTCATTGACAAAGTAACGGGCGATCTCGATTTTGAATTCTCGCCCGGCATTTGATTCAACGATCAGTGAAAAGGCGGCAGCCTTGTCCTTGGCGGACAGCTTGGCCATATCCTTCTTGGCCCGAGCGCTATCGTTGATTTTGATATAAAATCCGATGATATCCTTGACACCTACTTCAGCTTCAAAATCCTTCATAGCACCCTCATAGTGGATTACTCTTGTCCGGCTGCTTCCTTCAACATCGTAATAGCTTCTCTGGCCAAGGCGTCACAACGCTCGTTTTCTGCGTGACCGTCATGGCCGCGCACCCACTGCCAGCAGACCTGATGCTGTTTGACAACCTCAACCAGCGCCTCCCAGAGATCACGATTCAGTACCGGCTCTTTTTTACTGTTTTTCCATCCGTTTCGCTGCCAGCCGGACAACCATTCGGTCATCCCTTTCACCAGATACTGGGAATCAGTCGTGACCGTTACCCGGCAGGGACGTGTCAGCTGCTTCAACCCTTCAAGTGCAGCGGTCAGCTCCATCCGGTTGTTGGTAGTTTCCGGCGCAGCTCCGGACAGTTCCTTTTCTACGCCACGACAGCGCAGAATGGTTCCGTAACCTCCTGGACCGGGATTTCCGCTACAGGCCCCGTCGCAGAAGATCTCAACGACAGGGTCCGGGGTCCGGGGTCCGGGGTCCGGTCTCTTTGCCGTTGACGGTCCCTGGTCCCTGGTCCCTGGACCCTTATTTTTCCGCTCTACCAACGTAGGCCCCTTCCTGCTTCAGCAATTCCGCAATCGCCTCCATCACCCGCTCAACAATCAGCTGATGGGTCTCTTTACAGTCAGTAAGGGCAAACAGGTCGTCAAAATGGACTCGGGGGCCGAAGACAATCGCCCCTTTTGTTCCCATACCGGGAAAACTCCAGTGGTTGAGGCCGATCAGAGCGGTAGGGATCACCACCGGGCGGGTATCGTAGATCAACTTGCCGGCCCCCCGGTTTCCCTGCCCCAGCCGTCCGTCTCGATGACGGGTCCCTTCAGGAAACAGCATGACCTTTTGGTCCAGCAGCAGCTCATGTAACACCTTGCCGGCCTTGACATCCCGTCCCCGACGCACCGGAAAGGCCCCCCAGGAGCTGTATACCAACCGCTGAAAGGTCTTCTGGAACAGCTCCTCTTTGGCCGGGGCCCAGAGCATCTGCAACGGATGCCGGCGTAACACCGCCCAGGGCAGGAAGATGGTTTCATATGACGAGATATGGTTTGATGCCAGCAGGACCCCTCCGGAACGGGGAATATGTTCCTCCCCCTTTACCTGCAGGCGGTTGATCAAAGATGCGTAGATTCCAACGACATGAATGGAAAACGTTACCCAGAACCTTTGTAGGAACGAAGCCTTCAGCACAGACACCCCTGCAATGAACCTGTTGTTTTTAATGTGTTTACCCTATAGCACGCAATTCGCCGTTCAGCAACAGACCAGGGACTTTTTTAACTCCTTGCTACACTGATTGCACTTGTAATCAAGATAGCGTATACTTCAGCATCTTGCAGAATAAAAATGTTAACCATCTGGTATTATGGGAAATATGTCACAGACAGAGCAAAAATATCTGATCGGACGGCAACCGATTCTGAATCGCGACGAACAGATCTGCGCCTATGAGCTGTTATTCCGTTCAGCATCCTCATTGACTGCAGCCAATGTCAGCGACGCCTCCCAGGCTACAGCCAGTGTTATCCTGAACACTCTGGCCGGCTTCGGTGTTCAGCAGATCCTGGGCAAGCATCTGGGGTTCATCAACCTTGAGCTTGATATCCTGATGAGCGATTCCCTTGAACTGCTCCCCAAGGAGATGGTGGTGCTGGAACTGCTGGAGAGCCTTGAGGTGACACCGGCGCTGATCGAGCGCTGCCGTGAACTGAAAGAGGCCGGTTTTACCCTTGCCCTTGATGATCATGAATTTTCACCTGTCTACGAAGAACTGTATCAGATCGTTGATATCGTCAAGGTCGATCTCTTTGTCACACCGGTTGACTCCATCGGACCGACCATTGAGCAGTACCGTCCTTACCCCTTCAAACTGCTGGCCGAAAAGGTTGAGAGCAAGGAAGAGTTTCTGAAGTGCCTGGACATGGGGTTTGACTATTTTCAGGGTTACTACTTTGCCAAGCCGGCAGTGATTGAAAAAAAGAAGATTGACGAAGGCGGGGCAGCCCTGCTGAAACTGATGCGGCAGATGATGGATGACGCAGACATTGAGGATATCGAAAAGACCTTCCGCAGCAGCCCGGGACTGACCTACAAGCTGTTACTGCTGGTCAACTCCGTTTCTTTTGCCGGGCTGCAGAAGATCCAGACCGTGCGCCATGCCATCAGCATGCTGGGACGCGCCCAGATCAAGCGCTGGGTGCAGTTGGCACTGTTTGCTACCGACGACAGCCATGCCATGGAAAACCCGTTGGTCGACATGGCTGCGGTGCGGGGCGGGTTCATGGAGCAGATGGCCTCTGCCAGCCCACGTCTGCGCGGCAACCGCGAAGCCCCTGACCAGGCTTTTATGACCGGTATCCTCTCACTGCTTGAGTCTCTTTACGATATCCCGATGGAACAGATTGCCGGTGAACTGAATCTGTCGGAAGAAGTACAGCAGGCACTGGTGAACCACGAGGGGGTTTACGGAGAACTGCTGTCCCTGGCCGAGGCACTGGAACAGGTTGATTTTGTGAAGGCCTCCCAGCTCCTTGGCAGCCTCTCTATTCCGTACAATACCGTTATGGATGCCCAGATGAAGGCCTACAACTGGCAGGCGGGCATGGCCTGATGAGCAGTCCCGGCTTTGCCGTCAGCGACCGGAAAAACCGGTGGCTGATCGAACGAATGGTGGAACTGGAGGTCAGGGAAGAAGAGATCGAGGAACGTTTTTTCCGTTCATCCGGTCGTGGCGGCCAGCACCTGAACAAAACCTCGTCAGCCGTACAGGTCCGCCACCTCCCCAGCGGGATTGAAGCCCGCTATGGCCGTGAGCGGAGCCAATCCCTAAACCGTTTTATGGCACGGCGCGAACTGCTCGAGAAGATAGCACGGAATCGCGGTCTGCCTACCGCAGCCGATGAAAAGGCCGAGAAGATCCGCAAACAGAAAAGCCGCCGTTCCCGTCGCTCAACCAGCGCAGTACAGACCAGTGAAACCCCATGATCTCACACACCACCCTCAGCCGTCTTGAATTCACCAAGGTACTGCAGGTCATTGCCCGCCACGCTCGCAGCGAAGCAACCGCCGCTGCCATATCCACTACTGTCCCGCTCCCGGACGCCGATACCATCGAGCTGAACTGGCTCAGGATCGAAGAGATCCGCAGTCTGCTTCGGCAGCGGATAACCCTGCGGATCAGCCGTTTCAGCGACATCCGTCCGCTTTTGGATCAGGTGCGTCCTTCAGGAGCCATCCTGACCGCCTTCGGCCTGCTTGAGTTCATTCCGGTCCTGGGGTCACTGGCAGAGCTGTTCAGACAGCTCTCACCACGTGACGACATCCCGTCGCTGCGTCGGCTGGAGCCGTTTCCGGTTGCCTTTAACGACATCCTTGAACCGCTTTCAACCACTCTGGATGACGAAGGAAACATACTGGATTCCGCCTCCCGCGAGCTGGCCGAGATCCGCAAGGCCAAGC
Source organism: uncultured Geobacter sp. (assembly GCA_964582605.1). Taxonomy (GTDB): domain Bacteria; phylum Desulfobacterota; class Desulfuromonadia; order Geobacterales; family Pseudopelobacteraceae; genus Trichlorobacter. The sequence continues at coordinate 9,643 of CAZOTC010000017.1, forward strand.
GCACCCTTGCCGCCCGGGTACGCCGCAAGCTGGAAGAGTTTGTCCGCAGACACGAAACCGCCGTCTTCCTGCAGGATGACTTCATCACCATCCGTTCCGGCCGCTGGGTGATACCGGTCAGAATGGATTCAAAAGGGATGGTGCCCGGTGTCGTCCATGACGTCTCCTCCTCCGGTGAGACCGCCTTCATGGAGCCGCTGGAGATCATTCCGTTTGTCAATGAGCTGGAAAATCTGTCTGCTGAAGAAAAGGCTGAAGAAATCAGGATTCTGCGTCAGCTCTCGGCCTGGATCCGAGAAGATGCCGACCGGATCGCAGCCTGCTTTGTCACCCTGGTTGAGCTGGACCGGCTGGACTGTATCGCCCGCTTTAGCGAGCAACACAACCTGGCGGTGCCGGAGCTGAATCAGAACGGCAGACTGCGCCTGCTCTCCGCACGCCATCCGTTGTTGCTGGTGATGCGCTCTGAGCAAAACGATGCAGCTCCGATTGTGCCGTTGGACCTTGAACTGAACAGCGCACAGGTATTGGTTATCAGTGGTCCCAACGCCGGCGGCAAAACCATCGCATTAAAAACCGTCGGCCTGATCACCGCCATGGCCCTGTCCGGCCTGCCGGTGCCGGCTTCCCCCTCTTCCTCCCTTCCACTGCTGGATTCGCTGCTGGTTGATATCGGCGACGAGCAGTCGATTGAGCAAAGCCTCTCCACCTTCTCCGCCCATATCTCAGCCATCAGCCGGATACTGGAGCAGGCCGGAACCCGCAGCCTGGTGCTGCTGGATGAACTTGGTACCGGCACCGAACCGCTGCAAGGTGCGGCCATCGGTTGCGCCGTACTGCAGGAGCTGCAGCAGCGGGGTGCAGTGATACTCGCCACCACACACCTGAGTGAAATCGTCGGGTTTGTCCAGCAGACCGGCGGCATGCAGAATGCCGGCATGGAGTTTGACAGTGCCACCTGGACCCCGCTCTACCGCCTGGTAATGGGCGAACCGGGACAATCACACGCACTGGAGACTGCAAGGCGCTACGGCCTGCCTGCATCGGTGCTGCAGAATGCCCGTGCACTGCTGGGTGATGCCGGTACTGCCTTTGCCGGCGTGATTGAAGAACTGCGCCTGAAACGAAATGCCCTGAAAGATGAACTTGCCTGGCAGCAACAGGAACGACAGCGGCTTGAAACCATGGCCCTGGAACTGGAACGTCAAAAGACAGATCTGGCCCGCCTGCGGCAGGAGACCATTGAAAAGGCCCGCCAGGATGCACGGGATACCATCACCGCTGCCCGGCGCGAAATGAATCAGCTACTGGATCAGTTCAAACAGGACCGCCGCAGGGAAACCGCCGAAAAGTTCAGGCAACGATCTGAAGCGCTGGAGGCCGGCTTCGCCCCGGCCGGTCAGCAAGCTCCTGCTGTGGAAACTCTGAAACCGGGCAGCCGTGTGCAGGTTCGATCTCTGGGGCGGGAGGCCACCATTATCAGCGTTGACCACTCCCGTGGCAAGGTCAGGGTACAGGCCGGCAGCATCGAGATGGAGGTGCCGCTGCACGGCATCATTCTTGATTCCAACGCCGGGCAGACCAAGTCTACGAAGAAGCCGGAAATCAGGATGAAGCTGCAGCCGGAAGAAGCAGCAAACGAGATCAACCTGATCGGCAAACGGGTCGAAGAGTCACTGATTGAACTGGAAGGTTTTGTTGATCAGGCCGTACTGGCCGGACAACGTGAAATCAGAATCATCCACGGCATTGGTACCGGCACCCTGCTACGGGCCGTACGTGAGTTTTTAGGACGTCACCCGCAGGTGGTCTCTTTCCGTAGCGGTGAACCCCATGAGGGACGGGACGGCGCAACTGTGGCGGAGCTGGAGTAGCCATGAGTGAATTCATTATCGACGTCTCTGAAGATGAGATCCGGCGAGAGCGGGACAAATCCCGTGAGCTGCGTCGCAGCCGCTGGTGGAAGAACCGGCTTGCACAGGGGATCTGCCACTGGTGCGGCAACCGTTTCACTGCCGATGAATTGACCATGGACCACATCGTACCGGTCACCCGAGGCGGCAAGGCCAGCCGCAACAACGTCGTACCGGCCTGCAAGGAATGTAACAGCCGCAAGAAATACCTGCTGCCGATGGAATGGGAAGAATATCTGGAAAAGGCCCGGCAACCGGAAGAGGACAAGGCATGAAGTCGCGCTATAAGGCTGTAATCTATGATTGTGACGGGGTGATCCTCGACTCGATCGAATCCAACTACATCTTCTACAACCGGATCATGGCAGGCCTGGGCAGACCGCATATCGACCGGCTCTGCACTGAATCGGAGCGGGTGCTGCACACCTTCTCCTACCTGGATGTGATTGAACATTTTTTCGGCAACGACCCGCAAAAAGACGAAGCCATCGCCATCGGCAAGACCATCCGCTACAAAGAGCTGATGCCGCATATGCGCCGCGAGGAAGGTCTGCTGGAAACCCTGACTGTCTTGAAAGGAAAGGTAGAGTTGGCGGTCTGCACCAACCGGGCCTCATCGATGGAGATGATCATCGAGGACTTCGGCCTGGAAGGATTCTTCGGCTGTGTCATGACCGCCGGCAAGGTGGCAAACCCCAAGCCGCATCCCGAGCCGCTTTTAAAGGTGTTGGAGTATTACGGCATTGCCCCGCAGGAGGCACTGTTTGTGGGAGACAGTGCGGTTGACATGCAGGCTGCCGCAGCCGCCGGGGTACCGTTTATTGCCTACAAATCAGATCTGCCTGCACTGGCGGTGATTGAGCAACATAGCCAGGTGCTGGAATACGTCTTTCCGGTCAATCTTTCTTGATCGCGATCCCCAGTTCGCTGACCTTCTTGCGCAAGGTGTTCCGGTTTATCCCCAGGATGTCGGCTGCCCTGACCTGATTGCCTCTCGTTTTCTCAAGCACATAACGGATTAACGGACGTTCCACCTGTTCCAGCACCCGGTCGTAGATGTCACCCTTGTCCAGTTTCTCGATTCCGTTCATGGAGCTGCGCAGTTTGCCTTCAACCAGTGATTCAAGCGACTGCTCCTGAGGTACGGCATGAATCGTCTCCTGACGGTTGGTCAGACCGGAGAAGTCAGCCACGGTCAGCAGAGGGTCACCGGAGAGGATTACTGCCCGCTTGATGGTGTTTTCCAGCTCACGCACGTTTCCGGGCCAGCCATAGTTACAGAGCAGATCAATCGCCTCCGGAGCACACTGCTTGGACGGGATCTCAAGTTCGGCACAGGTCCGCTCCAGAAAGTACTCAACCAGTGACGGAATATCCTCACTGCGCTCCCGCAGCGGCGCAAGATTGATCGGCACCACATTCAGACGGTAATACAAGTCTTCCCGGAACTCACGGTTTCTGACCCGTTCCTGCAGTTCCTGGTTGGTGGCAGCCACCACACGCACATCAACACTCAGGTTCTGGGAACCGCCGATCCTGGTGATCTCCTGCTCTTGCAGCACCCTGAGGATCTTGGCCTGCAGATCAAGCGGCATATCGCCGATCTCATCCAGGAAGATCGTACCGTGGTTGGCCTGTTCAAACTTGCCGGTCTTGCGTTCAGTGGAACCGGTAAACGCCCCCCGTTCGCTGCCGAACAGTTCGCTCTCAAGCAGGTCTTTCGGGATGGCGGCACAGTTGATCGCAACAAACGGCTTGCCCAGCCGGGTTGAGTTGAAGTGGATCGCCCGGGCGATCAATTCCTTGCCGGTGCCTGATTCCCCCTGAATCAGCACCGTCACATCGCTGCCGGCCACCTTGCCGATGGTCTTGTAGACCTCCCGCATGGCAACCGAGTTGCCGATGATGTTCTTCTCTACCTGATACCGTTCTTTCAGCTCCTGCTTGAGCAGGGTAACCTGATTACTGACGTCCCGTGCCCGGCTGACCTTTTCGATGATGGCGTCGATCACCTCAAGGTCAAACGGCTTGGTGATGTAGTCGTAGGCACCCCGTTTCATCGCCTCGACCGCATTCTTCATGCTGGCCTCGGCAGTCATCACCACCACCAGCAGGTCCGGCCTGATCTCCCGCCCCTTGTCCAGAAACTCCAGACCGGTCATGCCGGGCATCTTGATATCAACAATGGCCAGGTCGTAGGATTGTTCCCGCACCTGCCTCAGGGCCTGGTTGCCGTCGGCAGCCAGATCCACCGAGTAACCCTTCTTGCGCAACGCCTTGGACAAGACCCAGCGCATGCTCTCTTCGTCATCCGCCACCAGTATTCGATGCAGTGCCATGGTACTATCCTTTCGAAGGTGACTGGATCAACGGCAAGAGCACGCTGATCCTGGTTCCCTGTCCCGGTTTTGAGTCTATCTTGAGCATGCCGCGATGTTCGGCAACAATCTTCTGGCAGATGGCCAGCCCCAGACCGGTACCGCCATCCTTGGTACTGAAAAACGGGGTCCCCACCTTGGGCAGATTTTCCAGCGCAATCCCTGGCCCGGTATCTGCCACTTCCACCGCAACCATACGGGATCGGCTCTCATTCCGGGTCAGATGGTACTCGGCCAGGACCCTGCTGGTGATCGTAATCCTTCCTCCATCATGCATCGCCTCTATGGCATTGCGGATCAGGTTCAGAAAAACCTGGGTCAACTGGGCCTCATCGGCCATGATCGGAGGTATGCTTGGATCGAAGCCGGTAGATATCGCGACCTCACGGCTTCCGGCCGCCTCACGCTGCAACAGGATAATATCTCCCAGTACCATATGCAGATTGACCGGCTGGTAGCGGGGGCCACGGGGCGATGCCAGATCCAGCAGCTGGCGGATAATCCGGTCGATCCGTTCTGCCTCTTTTATCATCACCCGCGGGTATTCCAGCAGGTCGCTGTCAGGATCAAGCTCGCGTTCCAGCAACTGGGCTGCACCTTTGATCCCTCCCAGCGGATTTTTTACTTCATGAGCCAGTCCGGCTGCCAGGGTTCCCAGGGTTGAAAGCCGGTCAGCCTGACGGACCGCTGCCTCCAATTCGCGGATCGACGTCAGGTCCCGCAGGGTAAGGATAACTCCAATCGCTTCGCCGTCAGGACGGAGCAGCGGAAAGGTAGTGGCATTGGCCGGTATCACACGACCGGAAGGGGCAAGAACGACATTATCCTGATCAGAGAGCGAGACACCGCTGGCTGCGGTGCGTTCGACCATATCCACCAGCACCGGCTCAGAAGAAAAGGCTTCAGCAAAGGAACTGCCCAGCATCTGACGCCGGGATCGCCCGGTTATCTCCTCGGCAGCCGGATTCATAAGGGTTACCAGCCCTTCACGGCTGACGACGATCACTCCGTCCCCCACGCTGTCAAGCACGGTCAGGGCGTATCCACTCAAATCAGCATGCATTCTGTTCTTTCAGACTCCCGTCTCCCTGATCTGACTGATGAGTGCCAGCAGATCATCTTTTCCATGTGCCAGATTCACCGTCCTGCGCAAAGCTGCGGCCCCCGGCACACCATGAATATACCACCCCAGATGTTTCTTCATCTCCCGCACGGCAACCGCTTCGCCTGCGTAGTCACTAAACAGGTTCAAATGTCTCTCGGCAACCGCCATCCGTTCAGCAGCGGTTACTGTCTGCACCGGCCGCCCCTGCAACAGCTCCAGCGTCTGCCTGAAAATCCAGGGATTGCCCAACGCCCCCCGCGCCACCATCAGACCGTCGCAGCCGGTATCCGCCAGCATCCTGCTGCAATCATCAGCAGTAAACAGGTCTCCGCTTCCGATCACCGGAATCCTGACCGTCTGTTTTAACTGCCTGATCTGCGACCAATCTGCCTGGCCGTTAAACATCTGGGCCCGACTGCGGGGATGCAGGGTAATGGCATCGCACCCCTCTGCCTCCGCAATCCTTCCTACCTCCTGCCAGGTATCATCTCCACACTGCCAGCCGCTCCGGATCTTGATCGTCAGCGGTAATCCGGTTGCCTTGCGCACCGCCCTGATAATCGACGCAATCTGCCCGGTATCCTGCAAGAGAGCTGAACCCGCGCCGGTTCCAACTACCTTGCGCACCGGACAGCCCATATTGATATCCACAAGATCAGCCTGATCCGCAACCATGGCAGCGGCCTGAGCCAGCAGATCCGGCGAGTTACCAAAGAGCTGCACCCCCAGCGGACGGTCTTCAGCTGAACTTGCCAACAAGGCAAGCGTTTTTCCACCTTCACGAACCATGCCGTTCACACTGACCATCTCGGTAAAGGCCAGACAGGCCCCCTGTTGTCTGCAGATCAGCCTGAAAACATGATTGGTAACGCCTGCCAACGGCGCAAGCAACAGATTATGCGGCAGGCAGAGGCCTGCAATTTTAAGCGGACGCAGTAGAGACACAGAGACACTCCTGACTATTATTTAAACACACATGACTACTTTTTGTGCACACTATCATAATACTGTCAAAGAATAACCAGATCATTTTTTTGTTGCCATGCAGCCGTATTTAACGCTTAAATGAAATCCATTCATCTCAAGGAGAAACTGCCATGTTTGGAATAGGAATGCCTGAACTGATTGTCATCATGGTAATTGCATTAATCGTCATCGGTCCTCACAAACTGCCGGAACTGGCCAAATCGCTGGGCAAAGGCCTGGCAGAGTTCAAAAAGGCTTCAGAAGACTTCCAGAAGAATATCCAGGAAGAGGCACGCAAGGCAGATCTGCAGGAGACAGAGAAAAAAGCCGAAGCCGCACCAACCGAACATGCAGAGGAATCGGCTCAGAAACCGGGGGAAAGCAAAAAACCTGCCTGATTTTTAGACATATTTCCCTTTAAATACGGAGAGGGCCGGGAATTACCCGGCCCTCTCCGTATCACACCAGCCAACATGCAGAGGATTGGTTTACTTGACCTGAATGCTGATCTGCTTCGGCTTGACCTCTTCCTTTTTGGGCAACGTCACCGTCAGCACCCCTTTGTCACAGGCAGCAGCCACCTTTTCCCGGTCAACCGTGGCAGGCAGCTTGAAGCTGCGCTGAAACCCTCCAAAGTAGCGTTCTATCCGGTGGTAGTTCTCTTTCTTTACTTCACTCTCATGCTTGCGTTCGCCCTTGATCGTCAGCAGACTATCCTCAATCCTGACATCGATATCCTTCTGATCAACATCCGGCAGTTCTGCCTTGATCACAATAGAATCAGCAGTTTCGTAGATATCAACTGCGGGCTGCCAGATCCCTTCCTTGATATCCTCACCGGTATAGTCGTTGTTGCCCCACGAAAGATTCAACAGACGATCCATCTGATCCTGCATACTGCGCAGCTCACGGAGCGGGTTGTATTTGACGATTGCCATGACACAGTCCTCCTTCTTATCTCTGGTTCTGATACTGACTTCTGGTAAAAAGATAAGCACAGTTTTAGCGATGTCAAGGGGCGATCATCTGGTCTGCCTCTGGATCAGCGCACCATCCGGTCCAAGCAACTCCAGCTGCATCGGCATCCTGCCCAAGGCATGGGTAGAGCAGGAGAGGCAGGGATCATAGCAGCGGATGCCATGCTCTACCCGATTGAGCAGCCCCTCATCAAGCCTGCCGCCCGAGAGGTATTTCTGTGCGATCTGCAGCACGGTACGGTTCATGGCCAGGTTGTTCTGACCGGTGGCAATGATCAGGTTTACATGACTGAGCAGTCCGTCATCATCCACATGGTATTCATGGAACAGCACCCCACGGGGCGCTTCCACCACACCGATACCGACCCGGTTATTGGTGCGGGCATGGCTGCGGACATGGCTGTCCAGCAGTTGGGGGTCCTCCAGCAGCTGACCGATCCGCTCCAGGCAGTAGAGCAGCTCAATCAGCCTCGCCTGGTGGTAGTAGAAGCTGCCCAGTACCGGGCCGCCGCCTTCCCTGAACTGCCGGAACCGCTGCAGTTCCTGCTCTGCCAGCGGGGTACCGGCAAAATCAGCCACATTCAACCTGGCCAGGGGACCGACACGGTACATGCCTGCATCCCCTTCATGCCCATTGGGTTTGTAGAAGGGAAACTTCAGATAGCTCCAGCTCTGTTCCGCCTCAGCAATCAGATCGGCATAGCATGCGGGATCACAATCCCCCTCAAGGTTCCGACCGTCAGCGTCAATCATCCGCAGCTTGCCGTCGTACTGCTCCAGCCCTCCATCTGCAGAGACAAGTCCCAGAAACAGGCTGGGGAAGCTGCCGTAGCAGTCAGCCTCTTCCGCAAGGCGTTGCAAGGCATCATAGCCAAGCGCAAGTGCTTTTTTCGCGGTTGCCAATGATTCGGGCAGATGTGCTGCAATCCAGTCCCGCTTGTCGGCCGTCAATGGTTCACGCACCCCGCCGGATACTGCCCAGGCCGGGTGCACAGCCCGATCCCCCAGCAGACGGATCACCTCCTGGCCAAACCGGCGTAGCCTGATCCCCTCCCGGGCCAGTTCCGGCTGGGCCTCAATCAGGCCGATCAGGTTGCGTTTGGCCGGGTCACTCTCCATCCCCAGCAGCAGGTCCGGGCCGGAGAGCAGGAAGAAACTTAAGGCATGGCTCTGCACCAGCTGGGCATAGTGCATCAGTCGCCGTAGCTTCTCTGCTGCCGGAGGGATTTTAACCCCCTTCAGCATATCACCGGCCTTGGCCGAGGCCAGAGCATGGCTGACCGGACAGATGCCGCAGATCCGCTCAGTGATGGAGGGCATCTCGCGATAACTGCGCCCCAGACAGAACTTTTCAAACCCGCGGAATTCAGTGACATGGAAACGGGCGTCCGCCACCTCTCCGGCGTCATTCAGCTGGATGGTGATCTTGGCGTGGCCTTCGATCCGGGTGACCGGCGCTATGGTAATGGTCTTTCGCATAGAATTGATTCCTTCGACCACCTCCACCCCCTCCTTGTCAAGAAGGGGAGCAAGACGGTGATCTTAGTTCCCCTCCTGTTTTAGGAGGGGCCAGGGGTGGTAAAACTATCCAAACGTCCGTTGTTCTTCGCTCAACTGTATCGTTTCACCATTCAAAGCTGCGGTGATTGCCGCCAGGATCCGCTCCGGGTCAGGCGGGCAGCCGGGGATAAAGGCATCCACCTCCACCACCTGGTGCAGCGGCAGTACCCGCGGCAGCAGTGCAGGCAGCACATCGTCCGCCTGATCACTGCGTGGTGCGCTGCCCGGACCGGCATGGTAGACAGCGGTCAGCAGGTCGTCCACACTGAAAAAGTTGCGTAAACTGGTTACATTGCCGGTGATGGCACAGTCACCAAAACTGATCAGCAGTTTTGACTGCTTGCGCATCTGTTGCAGCAGTTCAAGGTTCTCGAAATTTGCCACTGCTCCCTCAATCAGGGCGACATCCACCGCTTCGGGAAACTGCTTGGCATCCACCAAAGGTCCATAGACCAGCTCCAGAGCATCGGAAAGCCCGATCAGCTGCTCTCCCAGATCCAGAAAGCTCATATGGCAGCCGGAGCAGCCACCCAGCCAGGCTGTTGCCAGACGTAGCCTGCTCATGGCATGCCTCCCTTGGCAGCCAGTCGCCGCCGTTCCAGAATACGGTTCAGGAAGCTGCGTTCCTTTTTCATCTCTCCCACCGTGGCTCCTTTTTTATACAGGGCACCGGTAGGACAGAGCTGAACGCATTTTCCACAATCGGTACAGCTGATGCTGTCACCCCAGGGACGATCCAGGTCAGCCACAATCCGGCTGGTAGAGCCGCGCCCCCGTACATCCCAGGTGTGGGCGCCCTCCACCGCATCGCAGACCCGCACACAGCGCAGACAGAGTATGCAACGGTTATGATCCAGGGCAAACCGCTCACGGCTGGCATCCATCGGCAGCTGCTGGTGCAGGTAATCAAACCGGACATGATCGATCCCCAGTTTGGCGGCCAGAGATTGCAGTTCGCAGTTGTTGTTCTGCACGCAGATCGAGCAAGTGTGAGTCCGCTCAGCCAGCAGCAGTTCAACCAGCATCTTGCGGTACTCGACCAGCTTGTCGCTGTGGGTGGTGACCACCATCCCCTCGGCTGCCCTGGTGACACAGGCCGGAACCGGACGCGGACTGCCCTGCAGCTCCACCAGACAGAGACGGCACCCCCCCATCGCCTCAAGGCCCTCCAGGTTGCAGAGGGTGGGGATCTCAATGCCCTGTTCGCGGGCCACTTCCAGCAGTGTCTGCTCCATACGTGCTGAAATCAGCTCATTGTTGATAGTCATGGTTACGGCCGGCATCAGTATCCCTCCCCGTCACAACGCAGTGCGGCAATCCGTTGCAGCAGCTGTTCACCCAGCAGGTGCAAAGGCAGCTCACTCATGGTGCAAACACCGGCTGGGCAACGGCGTTCCTGAACATGGGCTTCGTATTCAGACCTGAACCAGCGCAGCGTGGAGAGTACCGGGTTGGGTGCTGCAGCCCCCAGTCCGCAAAGTGAGGTATCCTTCATCATCCGGCAGAGCTGCTCCAGGTTCTGCAAGTCACGCTGCGACGCACTGCCGTTGCAGATCCTGGAGAGCAGGCGGTAGACCTCCACCGTGCCGGTCCGGCAGGGGACGCACTTACCACAGCTCTCATCCAGGCAGAACTCCATGAAGAAACGGGCCACGTCCACCATGCAGCTCTTTTCTCCCATTACGATCAGCCCGCCGGACCCCATGATCGAACCCAGCGCCTGCAGGTTCTCGTAATCCACCGGCGTATCCAGCTTTTCAGCCGGAATGCAGCCGCCGCTGGGGCCTCCGGTCTGGGCTGCCTTGAAAGCAGCGCCGTTTGCCAGGCCGCCGCCGATATCAAAGACTATCTCACGCAGCGAGATCCCCATCGGCACCTCGATCAGGCCGTTGTTGACCACTTCACCACAGAGGGCAAAGACCTTGGTACCACGGCTCTTGCCGTTGCCGTAGGCGCTGAAGGCCTGGGGACCGATGCTGAAGATGGACGGAATATTACCGAAGGTCTCAACGTTGTTGATCAGGGTGGGACAGCCCCACAACCCTGCTTCTGCCGGATAGGGAGGACGGATGCGGGGCTGGCCGCGCCTGCCCATGATCGAAGCCAGAAGCGCGGTCTCCTCGCCGCAGACAAAGGCCCCGGCACCTATCCGGATATCGATCCTGAAGCTGAAGCTGGAGTCCAGCACCCGACTGCCCAGCAGACCGGCCCGTTCCGCATCCTTGATCGCCTTGCGCAACCGTTGGGCTGCCACCGGATATTCACCGCGAACATAGATATAGCCCTGCTCTGCACCGATGGCATACCCGGCAATCGCCATCCCTTCAAGAATCCGGTGAGGATCAGACTCCATCAAAGAACGGTCCATGTAGGCGCCGGGATCCCCTTCATCGCCGTTTGCCACGATAAACTTGCGGCTACCGCTTCCCTTGCGTACCAGCTGCCACTTCAGGCCGGTCGGGTAGCCGCCCCCCCCCCTGCCCCGCAGACCGCTCTGCACGACACCCTCGCAGACCTGATCCGGAGTCAGATCGATCAACACCTGGGCCAGGCTGTCGTAGCCACCCTGGGCAATGTACTGCTCAAGATTCTCCGGATCGATCCTCCCGCTGTTGGCCAGCACCAGCCTGATCTGACGCGAGAAGAACGGCCAGTCGGCAGGCAGCAGGTTGTCAGAAGGCAGGGTTGTCTGCTGGAGTTCGGCTTCAAGGACGGCAAGGGCCAGCTGCGGGGTCACCTTCTGCCAGACCTGCTCAGGTTGGCCGGAGCGAAGGACGGTCAACAGCGGTCCCCGGCTGCAAGGGCCCTGACAGCCGGTACCAACCAGTTCCAGATCAGCCGGATTACCAAGAACTGCAAGTTTTTCCTTAAGCGCAGCCACGACACTCTCCGCACCGGCTGCCATGCAGGGGGTGCCGCAACAGACCAGCAGGCGCATCCGGCAAGCCTGCTGGCGAGCTGTAACCGCCTCTGCCAGCTCCATCAGTTCAACCCAGTTCATGGGGTACCTCCAGCAAACGGTCCAACTTCTCAATCGCACTGTCCGGGGTTTCCGGGCCATGCACGGCATCATCCACCGTCAGCATAGGAGCCAGAGAACAGTTCCCCAGACAGCGGGCCGTCCCCAGCGACAGCTTGCCGTCCGCCGTGGTCTGGCCGGCCTTGATCCCGGCGGCCTGTTCCAGCTGTACCAAAATCTCGCCGGCCCCTTTGACATAGCAGGCGGTGCCGGTGCAGACAATACAGGAATGCTCGCCTTTGGGCCGCAGGGTAAAGAAGTGGTAAAAGGTCGCCACACCAAAAACCTGGCTCTCCGGCAGCTTCAACTGCTTCGCTACATGGGCCAGCAACTCGCGGCTTAAATATCCGAATGACTCCTGGGCCGTATGCAGCACCTCAATCAGGGCATCAGGCTGATACTGCAAC
>CAZOTC010000018.1:0-21733 GCA_964582605.1 uncultured Geobacter sp.
GGTCAATCCTCTTTAATCGTGCAGCAAAAAAACCATCGGTCCCGTGGCGGTGGGGCCAGGTCCGCAAATAGCCGGAGCTGTTAAACAGCTCTTCCCAGCCGGGGAAGAGCTGAGCGCCATTTTCTATCACAAACTCAGGATGGCGTGAAATAAAATCATCAACGACCTGTTCATCTTCCTCCGCGTCGGTTGAGCAGGTGGCATAGACCAGTATGCCGTCCGGCTTGAGCCGGGTTGCCGCAGTTTCCAGCAGCAGACGCTGGCGGGCTGCGCAGCGACTGATCTCCGACGGCGTAAGCCGCCATTTGGCTTCAGGATTACGACGGATAACGCCAAGACCGGAGCAGGGGGCGTCAAGCAGAATCCGGTCAAACAGCCTGTTGTGCAGGTAGCCGGGTGCCAATACATCTCCGGTCAAGGCTTGAACGCTTTGTATTTCGAGTCTCGCAACCGACTCCCGAATACGCCGGATACGCCGCTCATTCAGATCGGTTGCCGTCACCTTCCCCTGGTCACCCATTAGTTGAGCCAGGTGTGTGGTCTTGCCGCCAGGCGCGGCGCACATATCCAAAATCTCCTCACCCGGTTGCGGTGCCAGCAGATGGGACACAAGCTGCGAGGCTTCGTCCTGTACAACAAACAACCCTTCCCTGAATCCGGGCAGGTTGCTGACGACATGCCGTTCAAGCAACTGAATCCCTTCGGGGGAAAATCGGCAGGGTACCGCTGTAATACCTGAATCTGCAAACCGTTTCATCAGACTGTCCCGGCTTGCGGCAAGCGTATTTGTTCGCAGGGTAAGTGGCGGCAGTTCCAGCGATGTCTCAGCCAGCTCGGCAGCCTCGCTATCTGGAAGCTGCTGCAGCCATTGCTCGGCCAGCCAGGCTGGTACTGAGCAGGATGCAGCCAGCCAGGCCACGGGCTGCCGGATCGGATCAGGCAGAGACAAGGAGTGCTGCTGACGCAGGTAGCTGCGCAGAACTCCGTTGATCAGCCCTTTGGCACGGGGAAGAACGATTTTGGCCAGTTCAACCGTTTCATGCACTGCAGCATGGACTGGTACTCGATCCAGATGGCGGAGCTGATACACCCCCAGTCGCAGCAACAGCAGCACCGGCAGTTCAAGCCGGCCAAGCGGCTGCTGCACCAGTTGGCTCAAGTAGTGGTCAAGGCTGCCCTGCCACCGCAGTACACCAAAGACCAGTTCGGCAAAAAGGCCGCGATCAGGCCCTTGCAACCGGGCACGGGAAAGCTCCTGATCAATCAGGTCATCGGCGTGCAGATCACTGCCTGACAGCCGCTGTAGGGTGTCAAAGGCGGCCTGGCGGGGGGAAAGCGCTACGTGTGTAACAGGCTGATATTTAGTCATAAGGCAGAGAATAGAACGTATCAGGCTGTATTGGCAATCCTTTACCGGTACGCGAGCTGAAATCAACGTGGATACAGCCCGTAACAGCTTGACATTTCAGGCAGTCACGTGCTATGAGCAACGTCTTATCACTACCATGAATCTATGAAGGAGAACAGGTATGGAACGTACGTTTGCCATTATCAAGCCGGATGCCGTTGAGCGCGGTCTGGCAGGGAAGATCATCACCAAGATTGAAGAAGCCGGTTTTAACATCGTCGGTATGAAGAAGATCCACATGACCCGTGCCCAGGCTGAAGGGTTCTACTATGTCCACAAGGAGCGCCCGTTTTTCAACGACCTCTGCAGCTTCATGTCCCGTTCACCGGTGATCGTGATGTGCCTGCAGAAGGAAAATGCTATTGCCGACTGGCGCACCCTGATGGGGGCTACCAACCCGGCCAATGCAGAGCCCGGCACTATCCGCAAGGAGTTTGCCAAGAATATTGAGGAAAACTCTTCCCACGGTTCCGACGCTCCTGAAACCGCAGCCTTTGAAATCCCCTACTTCTTCAACAGCTTCGAGCTGGTGGGCTGACTAAACGGAAGCGGCCCTGCACCGGTGTGACAGGGCCGCTTTTCTGTGTAACTGTATGCCCGATTCCTTCCGAACCGACCTTAAAAACCTGACTCTACCTGCCCTGGAGCAGTTCCTGCAGGGACAGGGCAAGGAACGCTACCGGGCGACCCAGATCTTTAAATGGCTGTACCAGCATGATGTCGGCAGCTTTGACGAGATGACCAACGTCTCCAAGGCGCTGCGTAGTGAGCTGGCCCAGACCGCCTGCATCAGCCGTCTTGAGCCGGAGGCCATCGAAATCGGTAGTGACGGCACCCGCAAATACCTGTTTGTGCTTGCAGACGGCAACGCGGTAGAGTCGGTGATTATCCCGGATGAAGACAGGAACACCCTCTGCATCTCATCCCAGGCCGGTTGCGCCATGCAGTGTGCCTTCTGTCTGACCGGCACCTTTAACCTGACCCGCAACCTGACCACCGCTGAGATCGTGAATCAGATTCTGGCGGTGCGACGCGATGTCGAGGTCCGTAATATCGTGATGATGGGGATGGGTGAGCCGCTGCATAACCTGGACAACGTTATCCCGGCGTTGCAGATCATGGGTGAGGACAACGGTCTGCAACTTTCCTCCCGCCGGGTGACCGTTTCCACCTGCGGCCTGGTGCCGGAGCTTGAGCGGCTGGGACGTGAGGTAACCGTCAATCTGGCCGTTTCCCTGAATGCCACCACCGATGAGCTGCGGGACCGGATCATGCCGGTCAACAAGGCCTATCCTATTGCTACGCTACTGGCTGCCCTGAAAAACTACCCCCTGCCGGGACGGCGTAAGATCACTATCGAATATGTCCTGCTGGGGGGATTGAATGATACTCCGGAGGATGCCAGGCGCCTGGTGCGGCTTTTGTCCGACATCCCCTGCAAGATCAATCTGATTCCGTTTAATCCCCACGAAGGGGCAGATTTCAGGCCCCCTACCCGTGCGGCACTGGATGCCTTCCACAAGTTCCTGCTGGACAGGAACTTTACGGTGATTACCAGGGATAGCCGCGGCAGTGACATCTCGGCTGCCTGCGGTCAATTGAAGGGAAAACTGGATCAACGGGAAGCTGCCGGACCGATAGCGACAGCTGCACCGTGTGAGGTGTGACATGTATCCGGAACCATGCTCCCTGTACCAGTCTCTGGTTGAGAACGCTCCTGATGTGATCTGGCAGACCGACCGTGAACTGCGTTTTTGCTATCTGAATCCGGCGGTTACAATCCAGTTCGGCTACCACCCTGAAGAACTGCTGGGAAAGGCGCTGACGGAGCTGCTGTCACCCGCATCCAGAGAACATGTGCAAGCCCGTCTTGCAGCGCGGTTGCTGGATGAACAGAATGGCAAGGCGGTCGGCTACCGTCTGCTGGAGATCCAGATTACCGGCAAGTCGGGAAAACTTATTCCTGCAGAGGTTGCGGTGGCTGCCGTCAGGGATCAGGCCGGAGATCTGGTTGGATTTCAGGGGGTTACCCGCAATGTGGCTGACCGGGTCAGAATCGACGAACGGATGCGGTTGTCTGAACGGAATTACCGTGAACTGGTGGAACGTTCGGCCAGTTTTATCCTGCGTTGGACTCGTGACGGTATCATCACCTTTGCAAACTCCCATACCTGTGAATTTTTCGGATTTCTGCCGGAGGAGCTGATCGGTCGGTATCTGGTAGGCACCATTGTGCCGGAGATTGAAAGCAGTTCACAGAATCTGCGGGAGCTGATCCGGCAGATCGGTGCCAGTCCGGAACAGTTCAGAACTTCGGAGCATGAGACCGTTCGTTGGGACGGGAGCCGCGTATGGGTGGCCTGGAGTAACTCTCCGGCAACGGATGAGCAGGGCAGACCGGAAATCCTGAGCGTTGGGCATGATGTGTCGGAGCGGCGCCAGCGGGAACAGCAGCTTGCCTACCTGACCGTACATGACCCGATGACCGGACTTTACAACAGGGCCTACTTTGATACTGAATTTGAACGGCTTGCCCGCGGCAGACGGTTTCCGGTCAGTGTGGTGATCGCCTCACTGGACAACCTGCAGACGACCAATGACGAGCAGGGCAGGGATCAGGGGGATCTGGTACTGATGAAGGCCGCCCGTCTGCTGAAAGAGGGCTTCAGGGTTGAAGATCTGGTCTCACGCACGGGTGGTGACGGTTTTGCCATCTTGCTGCCGGGTCTTGACGAACAGCAGACAGCCACCGGTTTGATCCGTTTCAGGGCAGCACTGGCCCGTGCTTCGGAACATCCGCCGGCAGTATTTCTCTGCATGGGGGCCGGCACGGCACATACCGGATCGGAACTGTTGCGGGCGCAACGAGAGGCTTCTGCAGCCATGGCTGCAGAGAAGGCGTTACGCAAGAGGCAGCGGGAGCAACAGGAACTCGAACAGCAAAAGGAGACGGCAGCATGATCGGGGTGATCGGTGGTAGCGGACTGTATGCAATGGAAGGCCTGGAGCAGGTTGAAGAGGTCGTTCTTGAAACGCCGTTCGGCATGCCTTCAGATGCCTATGTGACCGGCACGCTGAATGGTATCAGGATGGCGTTTCTGCCACGCCACGGCCGGGGGCATCGCCTGCTGCCGTCGGAAGTCAATTACCGGGCAAACATCTACGGCATGAAGATGCTTGGCGTTGAGCGGGTCATCTCGGTCTCGGCGGTCGGCAGCCTGCAAGATGCGATTGCACCGGGGCACCTCGTTATTCCTGATCAGTTTATCGACCGGACAAAGGGAGTTCGCGACGCCACCTTCTTTGGCAACGGCATTGTGGCCCATGTCGGTTTTGCCGATCCGGTCTGTCCCTGTCTGTCGGAAAAACTGTACCAGGCAGCCCGGCAGGCAGGTGCCGTGACCCACAAGGGGGGTACCTACATCTGCATGGAGGGACCGGCCTTCTCCACCCGTGCTGAATCACACATGTATCGCAGCCTTGGAGGCGATATCATCGGCATGACCAATCTGACCGAGGCCAAGCTGGCCCGGGAAGCGGAGCTCTGCTACGGTGTGATCGCCCTTTCAACCGATTATGACTGCTGGCACGAAACACATGAGGATGTCAGTGTTGAGGCGATCCTGGAGATCATGCACAAGAATGTAGCCATGTCCCGAGAGGTTATCCGGCAGATCATGCATGATACTGCAATTCTGGAAAAGAGCTGCAGCTGCAGTTGTGCGTTGCAGTACGCCATCATCACCGACCGCAGCCGGATTCCGGCAGAGACCGTGGCCAAGCTGGGACCGATAGTATCCAAATACCTGCAGTAACAAGGAAAGAGATCATGGGAATTGTTGTTGTCGGCACTGTTGCCTTTGATACCGTAGAGACCCCCTTTGGACGCGGCGAGAATGTACTGGGCGGCTCTGCCACCTACTTCTCCACCTCGGCCAGTTTTTTTACCGATGTCTCGCTGGTTGCCGTGGTTGGCGAGGATTTTCCGCAGGAACATGTTGATTTCTTGAAATCCCGTGAGATTGATCTGCAGGGGCTGCAACGGATTCCGGGCAAGACCTTCCACTGGTCAGGCAAGTACGGCTACGACCTGAACGAGGCCCAGACCCTGGACACCCAGTTGAATGTGCTGCTTGACTTCAAACCGGAACTGCCGACGGTCTACCGTAGCACCGATGTGCTTTTCCTGGCCAATATCGACCCGGAGCTGCAGCTGCAGGTGCTGGACCAGGTGGACAAGCCCCGTCTGACCGCCTGCGACAGTATGAACTTCTGGATCTCTTCCAAGCCTAATGCGCTCAAAGAGGTGATGAAGCGGGTGGATATCGTGGTGATCAACGAAGGTGAGGCCCGCATGATGACCGGCGAGGCCAATCTGGTCAAGGCAGCTCGTAGCATCATCAGTCTGGGTTGCAAGCGACTGGTGGTCAAGCGAGGTGAGTACGGCGTACTGATGTTTACTGCCGATTCCGTCTTTGCTGCTCCGGCCTGGCCCCTGGAGGAGGTCTTTGACCCCACCGGTGCCGGTGACACCTTTGCCGGCGGATTTATGGGCTATCTGGCCAATACCGGTGATTTTTCGGAAGAAGGTATGCGCCAGGCCCTTATATTCGGTTCCGTGATGGCCTCCTTCAATGTTGAGGATTTCAGTCTGAACCGGATGAAGTGTCTGACCTACCCGGAGATTGAGACCCGCTATCGCAGCTTCAAGGGGTTGACAAGTTTCCGTGATCTGGGGTTTCATTGACTTCTGCACAGGGGTCTGTTAGCTTTTACAGGCTCTTAGGTCCATTCTTCTGAAAGGAGTCCCCATGCGTCGAGAAAATCTGTTGCTGGCTCTGGCGGTAACCGTAACGCTGTCCGGGTGTGTTGCCACCTCGTCCAGCGGCCGTCCGGCCTCGTATCATAACCAGATGGGGGTCTCCTATCTTGAGGAACGTAACTATACAGCCGCCCTGGTTGATCTGACCGAAGCGGAAAAGCTGGATCCTGACAATGCGGAGCTGCAGTATAACCTTGGCCGTGCCCTGGTGGGAAAACAGCGTCTGGATCTGGCAGAGCACAAGTTCCTGCGTGCGTTGGCGCTGCGCCCCAACTATTCAGAAGCCCGCAACGACCTCGGGGTGCTTTACCTAGAGACCAGCCGTTGGGATAACGCTATCCAGCAGTTCAAAGCGGTCAAGGATGACCTGTTCTATCCCCGTCACGCCAATGCGCGAATCAATCTGGGGCTGGCCTATCTGGGCAAGGGGGATCTGACGGCTGCTCTTGAGGAGCTTGCCGCTGTCCGGTCATTTGATCCGCGAAATCCGATCGTAATGGTGTCCATTGGTCGGGTCTATTTTGCCCAGGGCAAGACAGAACCGGCTATACAGGAATATCGTCGAGCACTTGCCGTTGCCCCGCATTATGCCAATGCCCATTTTTACCTTGGGCTGGCCCAGATGAAGCAAAGCCAGCTGACTGCAGCCAGAGAGTCATTCAGGGAGGTTGTCAGACTTTCTCCTGATTCTGCAAATGGCCGTACTGCCCTTGGTTATATCGATCTGCTCAGATAGTGCTGTCCATGGATGCTGATGCTCATATACCGCCGGCTGCCCCCGTACAGGAGTCAGTCGGGACAATCCTGAGGCGCCGCAGAGAGAGCAGCTCGCTGTCCCTGCATGATGCCGAAGAAGCAACCAAGATCAGCAAGAACTACCTGCTGGCCCTTGAAGAGGACCGCCATGAAGAATTTCCCAGCCCGGTCTATCTGAAAGGTTTTCTCAAAAACTATGCCACCTGGCTTGGTCTGCAGGAAGAAGAGCTGACCCGATTGACGACCCTGTCCGGTATGGCACCTCCAGCTGATCCGGTATCAGCAGCACGGGGCTTTTCCGGATTCAGCGATTTTAACTGGCAGCGTCTGGCCTTGCCGGCGGTCTTATTGGGGGCCTTGATTGTCTCCAGTTTCTTTGTGTCCCCCTCCGAGCCACCCAGAACCAGAAGCGCAATCACTCCTCAGCATCTGCCTGCAACCGTTCCGGCGGCACCGACAGCTGTCCAGCCCATTGTCTCAAGCACGGTCAACAAGCCTGCAGCTGAGCCGGCAAACCTGCCGGCTCCCGGAGCAGTCCCGTCTCAGGAGGCCCAGGTAGCTGCACCCAGGCCGGCACAAACCGGTGTGCTGGTACGTATAAAGGTGCTGCGCAACAGTGCGGTTTCGGTTGCCCTTGATGATGGCGTTTCCCAGAGCTACGATCTGGCCGGCGGAGACCTGATTGAGTGGAAGGCGGCCCGCACCGTTGCGCTGGATATCTCTGATGCCGGCAGTGTGGAAATAGAGCTGAACGGGTCTCCGCTGAAGCTTCAGGCGCCTGCAGGAAAACAGACCTATATCGTCCTTGATGCAACCGGACTCCGGCATTAACCGGTTGAAAAACAGTTTGCTGCCAAATTAATCTGCCTGCCTTGACAGCGTTCCAACCCGTGCTAGACTTGTTGAAAATGTACTCAGCCGGATCGGAGCAGGCGTGTGGCAGAACAGCTGAAAAGCATACTGGTAGTAGATGACGAGGAAAACACCCGTCTTGCCCTGACTCGTCTTTTGAGCCATGAGGGGTATGATGTCAAGACAGCCGCAAATGGTCTTGAGGCGTTGAACAGTCTGCGTTCCAGTCCGGCTGACCTCATCATTACCGATCTGAATATGCCGGAGATGAACGGACTTTCGTTTCTACGTGAATTGAACCGCGAATACCCCTCCAGCAGTGTAATTATGATCACCGCCTTTGGCGAAGTGGAATCCTATCTTGAGGCGTTGAATCTGGGGGCGTTTGAATATCTGAACAAGCCGCTCAGGCTGGAGGAGCTTCGGAAAGTAATGGGAAAGATGTTCCCGACCCCTGCAGCCGAAAGGAGAACCATGGATGAAGCGCTTTGAAAAGATCCTGCTTCCGGTAGATTTTTCCGAGTATTCAGAAATTGCCTGTGAGTATGCCCTGACGTTGGCCAAGACCTTCAACTCATCAGTACAGGTGCTGCATGTTATTAATGAACCGGTTGATCTGCGCGGATTTTACGTCCCTCACATCTCTTTTGAACAGCTGGAAAAGGAGATCGAAACCGGTGCAGTCCGGATGCTGGAGAGCTTCTGTCAGGAAAGGCTGAAAGAATTTGAAGCCTTTGAAACTATCGTGGTGACCGGAGTGCCGTACGAGGAGATCATCCGGGTCGCTTCCGAGAAAGAAAGTTCGTTGATCGTGATCGGTACCCATGGTCGTACCGGCCTTGATCATCTGATTTTCGGCAGTACGGCAGAGCGGGTAGTACGAAGCGCCCCCTGTCCGGTTATGACGGTCCGTCTTCCTGTTGCTGCCTGACTGATGCCGATGAAGCGGACATGATCAACAGTGCCCATCAGGCAGGCGTGACAACGGTTCTGGTGGTTGATGACGAAACAGCTGTCAGCAAGCTGTTGTCTGACATCCTGAAGCCTCGCGGTTACCGGATAGTTGCTGCCGGGACTGCTGCCGAAGGTCTGGCCAGGCTGGCAGAATACCAGCCGGAACTTGTTTTGATGGATTATCAGCTGCCTGATCGTGACGGGCTTTCTCTGCTGCAGGAGATTAGGGCAGTGTACCCGGCCAGTTATGTGATCATGATAACCGGCAGAGGGAGTGAAGCGTTGGCCGTTGAACTGATGAAGGCCGGCGCATCTGAGTATCTGCTCAAACCGTTTGACGCCCGGACCCTGCTTGAACGGGTTGAGGCGGTCAGAAAGCTGCGTGAGGTTGAACTGGCCAATCAGGCGCTCCAGGCAGAACGGGAACGGCTGCTGCTGGAGATCGAGACCTGGAATCGTGAATTGCAGGTCAGGGTCCAGGAAAAGACCGAGGCGTTGCACCGGGCGCAGACCGAAATTGCCCAGACCGAAAAACTTGCCGCACTTGGGTACCTTGCGGCAGGAATGGCCCACGAAATCAGAAATCCGCTCAATTCGATCTCGCTTTTTACCCAGTTGCTGACCCAAGGGGCGGAAGAGGTTGAGACAGGCGAATACCTGACCAAGATATTGCGGGAAGTTGACCGGATTGACGGAATTATTCGCAAACTTGTTGATGCGGCAAACAGGTCTCGGCTTGTGGTGGATGATATCCGTATTGACCAGGTTGTGCAGGATGCCCTGGAGATTTTTGCCCCCCAGATTGAGGCACGGCAGATTAAGGTAGCTTTCAGGTGTTCGGAACCGGTTCCTCCGATCAAGGCGGACAGGACCGAACTGGAGCAGATTTTTACCAATCTGCTGATGAATGCTGTGGAAGAGCTGCCCCAGCGTGGTCAGATAACAATCGGTATTCTCTTTCCTGAGGGATTGATCGAGGTACGGGTCACTGATACAGGCGGAGGAATTCCAGCTGAAAATCGGGATGCCGTCTTCAAACCGTTTTTTTCAACCAAAAGCCGCGGTACCGGCATCGGCTTGCCGGTGGCACGGCGCATTGCCAGACTATACCACGGCGATGTCTGCATTGAAGAGAGTTCAACTGCCGGTACAACGTTTCTGGTAACTATACCGCGGGAACAAAACAAGGGAGCCCTTTGAGGAACGATGACACACAACGGAATCAAGCTTCTTATTATTGATGACGATCCCTTTTTCCAGACGATAATCTCTGATGCCTTCAAGGAGAACGGCTTTACGGTCTTTGTTGCCGGCGATGGTGTCGAAGGGATCAGGCTGTATCAGGAAAAACTGCCTGATGTGGTGATTTCCGATCTGGTCATGCCGCGTATGGGCGGAGTCAGCACCTGTATGGAGATCAGCCGGATCGCCGGAGAACGGCAACCGATCATCATCATGCTGACATCGATGTTCCAGGAAGCCCCCCATGAGCATGAGACCCCTGAAATGGGGGCGCGTTTTCATATCCCTAAATCAACAGCACCGCTTGATATCGTTATCCTGGTTGAGCAGCTGATCGAACGGTCCAAAGTCCAGGAATCAGCAGCCTGACCCGATGCCGTTTGTTTATCGAAACCTGACGCTGCAGCCAGGAGAAGATGAAGGTCAACTGGCTGTTCTGACGGCCCGACGGTTGGGACTGTCGCCCACCCAATTGCTTCAGTTCAGGATTACCCGCAAAGCGGTGGATGCGAGAAAAAAGCCGCGTGTACTGCTTGTCTATACGGTCGGTTTTTCCGTTGCCGATGAAACCGGCTTCTGGAGGAAACACCGGCATACTCCCCACCTCGAACAGATTTCTGTTGAAGATCCACCAGTTTTTAGTAAACGCACCACGCCTGAACCGGTTGTTGTGGTCGGCATGGGGCCGGCCGGCCTGTTTTGTGCCTTAAGGTTGGCAGCCTACGGCATTGCAGCGACCATCATAGAACGGGGCAAGCCGGTAGAGGAGCGGGTCAGGGATGTTGCCCGCTTCTGGCAGGACGGCAGTCTGGATAAGGAAAGCAACGTCCAGTTCGGCGAGGGGGGAGCCGGTACTTTCTCGGACGGCAAACTGACCTGCCGCTTGAGGGATCCTAATACCGCCTGGGTGCTGGAACAACTGGTCCGCTATGGTGCACCGGCAGAGATCCGCTACCAGGCCAAGCCCCATGTGGGGACGGACCGTTTGCGTACGGTGGTGGCAGCAGTACGGGCTGGATTACAGGAGTTGGGTATCGGTATCAGGTTCACGACTCGCCTGACCGGCCTGACCGGTCAGGCCGGCCGGATATGCGCTGCTGTCTGTAACGGCCAGGAGGAAATCCCGTGCAGGCACCTGGTACTGGCCATTGGCCACAGCGCCCGGGATACCTACCGGATGCTGGCAGATCAGCGGTTGCTCATGGAACCCAAGCCGTTTGCAATTGGCCTGCGGGTGGAGCATTCCCAGGATCTGATAGACCGGATACAGTACGGAAAGCCGCACCCGGCCCTGCCCAGGGCCGACTACGCCCTCACGTACAATAACGAGGTAACCAACAGAAGCTGCTACTCCTTCTGCATGTGTCCCGGCGGCGTCATTATCGGCAGCTCGTCTGAACCGGAGATGCTGGTGGTGAACGGCATGAGTAATCTGAGGCGCCACTCGGGCTTTGCCAACAGTGCGTTGGTGACAAATGTTCGGCCGGATGACTTTGAAGGTAATGATCCGCTGGCCGGTGTCCGTTTCCAGCAAAGGTGGGAACGGATGGCCTTTGAGGCCGGCGGCAGCAACTATCACGCCCCCGGCCAGAACCTGCTGGGCTTTATCGGGAAAGGCTCAGGCGGTTATCACTCAAGCTACCGGCCTGGTGTGGTAGCAGTTGATCTGGCAAGCATACTGCCGACGTATGTGACCAGTACGTTGCGGGAAGGGATTGAGTCTTTCGGCAGGAAGATGAAGGGGTTTGTGACCGGGGAAGCGACCCTGACCGGCGTGGAGACCCGGACTTCGGCTCCGTTGCGGATTGTACGGGGAGAAGACCTGCAGTCCCCTTCGCTACAGGGCCTGTATCCCTGCGGCGAAGGGGCCGGTTATGCCGGCGGCATTATGTCGGCTGCCCTGGACGGGGTGCGGGTGGCCGACAGGATAGCGGCACAGATTACTCCCTGACCTGTCCATCTCCATAGACGATAAACTTTGTGGTAGTCAGATCCTCGAGTCCCATCGGGCCAAAGGAATGCAGCTTGGTGGTGGAGATACCGATCTCGGCCCCCAGACCCAACTGGCCGCCATCGTTAAAGCGGGTTGAGGCATTGACCAGCACGCAGGATGAGTTGACCTCACGGATAAAGCGCTGGGCATTGGCGTAGTCGCTGGTGATGATCACCTCGCTGTGCAGCGAACCGTAGCGGTTGATATGGTCTATGGCAGCATCCATATCAGCCACTACCTTGCAGGCCAGGATCAGTTCCAGATATTCAGCAGCCCAATCCTCTTCTGTGGCTGCCTTCGCCTCGGGTGCATACTTCAGAAACTCCTCATCTCCCCGCAGCTCAACCTTCAGTTCACCGAGCGCCCTGGCAATCTGCGGTACAAAGGCTGCTGCTGCATCCTTGTGGATCAGCAGGGTCTCAAGGGCATTGCAGACACCGGGACGCTGGGTCTTGGCGTTGATGATGATCCGGGTAGCCATCTCACCATCTGCCGAGGCATCCACAAAGGCATGGCAGACCCCCTTGTAATGCTTGATCACCGGAATCCGTGAGTTCTCAACCACAAACCGGATCAGGCTCTCGCCGCCGCGGGGGATGATCAGGTCGATCAGCTCCTCCTGCTTGAGCATCTCCAGCACCCCTTCCCGTTCGGTGAACGGGATCAGCGACAGGGCTGCTTCAGGGATGCCCAGCTCCTTCATCACGCCTTGCAGAATCGCGGAAATGGCCCGGTTTGAATGGATCGCTTCGGAACCGCCACGCAGCACCACGGCATTGCCGGACTTGAGGCAGAGCGCGGCAGCATCGGCGGTCACGTTGGGGCGTGATTCATAGACGATGCCGATCACCCCCAGCGGAATCCGCATCTTGCCCACCATAATGCCGTTGGGACGCTTCCACATCTTCGTGATCTCACCTACCGGATCAGCCAGGCCGGCAACCTCACGCAGCGCATCGGCCATCCCCTTGATCCGTTTTGCATCCAGCATCAGCCGATCCAGCATCGCATCG
This sequence comes from uncultured Geobacter sp., assembly GCA_964582605.1. Taxonomy (GTDB): domain Bacteria; phylum Desulfobacterota; class Desulfuromonadia; order Geobacterales; family Pseudopelobacteraceae; genus Trichlorobacter. The sequence continues at coordinate 13,041 of CAZOTC010000018.1, forward strand.
GACAGCCCCTTCTCCTTACCGGCTGCCAGATCCTTGGCGTTCTCAACCATCAGGTCGTCTGTACCGGCTAGCAGAGCATCAGCCATCTTCAGCAGCATCTCGTTCTTGACGGTGGTGGACAGACGGGCCAAGGAAATAGAGGCCTGACGGGCGTTTTTAGCAATGATTGCAACCTGTTCTGCAATGGTCATGGGTGTGACTCCTCGGTGGTAGTATGTCCGGCCCGCTCACCCAGCACCCGCTCATAGACGTCACGGATCGCCTCGGTGGTGGTTTCGTAATCCTGCATCAACTCGTTACCGGGATGGCGCAGCTTGGAGTCATAGCCAAGCCTGCGGGCCAGCTTGTCCAGGTAGCGCTGATCGCCCCCCAGGTCGTTGATCGAGTGGTCATGCAGCAGCCGCAGACGATTTTCAAGTTTCCGCAGGAATTTGTATCCCGATGTCAGGGCTTCGGCGTCCCCGGGGGTAATCAGCCCGAGCATAAGGAACTCTTTCAAGGCAAGTACGGTATTTTGCACACGTAGTTCAGGGTAGTGCACCCCATAACGCAACTGCAGGTACTGGGTGATGAATTCGACATCAACCATGCCGCCCCTGCCGGTCTTGATGTTGTAGTTTCCTGCCGTCTCCCTGGCGATTTCGTTTTCCATCCGCATCCGCAGCCGGTGGATCTCCTGACGACCTTCATCTTCCAGTGAGACACCATAGACGCTCTGACGGATGACGGCATCAATGCTGGAACGCAGGGTGGACTCTCCAAGTACCACCCGTGCCTTGGCCAGGGCCTGGCGCTCCCATATCTGGGCTTCGGTACGGTGGTAGGAGAGGAACGAACCCAGCGAGGTGACCAACGGTCCGGCATTACCGGAGGGACGCAGCCGGGTGTCAAGCTTGTAGACATAGCCTTCCCTGGTCTGGGTTGAAAGGATCGAAATCAGCTTCTGGGCAAGCTTGGCAAAATACTCATGGTTGCTGATCTGCTTGTCGCCGTCTGTCATGCCCTGATGATCGTAGATAAATATAATGTCGAGATCTGAATGATAGTTGAGTTCACCGCCCCCCAGTTTACCCATGGCAATTATGGCAAGGTCTGCGTGGTGGCTCTGCCCTTCTGACTGATAACAGGGGCTGCCGAAACGGGACAATTCGGCCGTTGCCAGCCGGTACGCCTCTTCCAGACAGACCTCTGCCAGACAGGAGAGCTGGGCCGCTATCGCTCCCTGTCCCAAGTGCCCGTGGATATCGTTGAGACCGATCCTCAGGAACTCCTCGTTACGGTAGCGCCGCAGCACATCCAGCCGTTCTTCGAAATCCTCTGCCTGCAACAGCAGGCCGGAGAGTTCCTCATCCATCACCTCCCGCGGCTTGGCCATGGATGCATAGGTGTGTGCCACCATTGATTCCAGCAGCTCAGGATGGCTGATCAGGATTTTGGAAAGAAACGCCGAAGTACCGAACAGACTGGCGAGCAGACGGCTGGTTTCGCGGTTTTCAGCCAACAGGGCATAGCAGGAGGTCCTGCCGGAGATAACGCTCAGGAACCGTTCTGCATGGGACAGTGCCATGTCCGGGTCAGGCGATTCGAGCAGAGCCTGCAGGAGGTGAGGCGCTATCTGGGCATGAATACGGCGTTTGCGTTCGGTAACATTACTTCTGGTTGGGCCGCTGCGTAACATGGCAAGGTTTTCATAGGCGCGGTCAACATCCTCAAGCCGCCGTTCAGCCAGCATATCCTTGACCAGATCAGGTTCTGCCTTGGTATCAAGCAGAAACAGGATTTCAGGCCGGACCTGCTGCTGTTCATCCCGGTTGTGAAACAGGCTGCCGTATATGGCGGCAACCCTCCGGCGGTGGAGTTCAAGGGTTTCCCTGAAACGCAGCAGGCCGTTATCGCGCAGGAAGCCGCAACGGCGCGAAAGTGCCAACAGTTCGTCTTCCTTTGAAGGCAGACTGTGGGTCTGGCGTTCCTGCACGACCTGGATACGGTGCTCCACCGTGCGCAGGAACCGGTAGGCGTCGCTCAACTGTTGCTGGTCGCTGTCACTGATCAGTTTGGCTTCAGCCAGCAGGTTCAGTGCCAGCAGAGAGTTACGTTCCCGCAGGCGGGCCGACTTGCCTGCGTAAACCAGCTGCAGCGCCTGGATGAAGAACTCGATTTCGCGGATGCCCCCTCTGCCCAACTTCAGGTTGGTCTCCCCTTCCCGGTTACGGGTCAGGGAGGCGTCGATCTTCTGCTTCATCAGCTTCATATCCTCGATCAGGGTGTAGTCGAGGTATTTGCGGTAGACAAAGGGGGTCAGGGTCTGGAGCAGCTGCTCACCCAGTTCACGGGAACCGGCTACTGGGCGGGCCTTGAGCATGGCGGTCCGCTCCCACGACTGGCCCCATGACTCGTAGTAGATCTCGGCAGAACGCAACGATACCGCCATATCACCGGATTTGCCCTCCGGCCGCAGGCCGACATCAACCCGGAAGACGAAACCGTCCTCCGTAACCTGATTCATCGCCTTGGTAACCTGTTCAGCCAGCTTGTTGAAGAAGGCATGCAGGGAAATGATTCCTTTACGCACACCCCGTCCGTCGTCTACCCCGCTGGTCTCACCGGTGTCGGTTTCATAAAAATAGATGATGTCGATGTCGGATGAAAAGTTGAGTTCGCGTCCGCCGAACTTGCCCATGCCCAGAATGGTCATCAGTGCAGTCCGAGGGCCGTCCGGAGTCTGCTTGAGGGGCAGGCCGTATTCCTGAACCAGCAGGCGGTGACAGGTTTCGTATGCCACCTGCAATGTGGCGGATGCCAGGTCTGACAGCTCCCTGGTCACCTCCTCCAGGGGTGCAAGACCGTTCAGGTCACGGGCAGCGATCCGTAAGATCTCGAATCGCTTGAAGCAGCGCAGCGCCTTCATCAGGCCGGTCAAGTCCGTGCCGTCAGGCGTATTACGGCGCAGGGCCGACAGTAATTCGTTGCGGGTACGGGACTGTTCAAGCTCGTAGTCTGCAAAAAGGCGTGAGAAGAAGAGCGGTTCCTTGAAGATAAGGTTGGTCAGGAACGGAGATGAGCCGCAGATAACCATGAACTGATTGAGGCGCCTGCGGTTTTCAATGACACTCTGTAAATGGTCATGATCCACGACAGCAGCCAATCGCTCAAAGCCGTTCAGGGCCATATCCGGTGAAGGAGTGTGCAAGGCCGCCAGAGACAGTTTCAGGAGTGTTTCAACAGAAAAACGGTCAGCCATCAGCAACAGGTTGGTCGCTGATCTGGAACCGTAGGAAAACCCTGATTGCTCCAGCAGGCAGATCAGTTCCCGGGTACGTGCCTGTTCATCATCGATGGCCATGATCCATGAATAGCGGTGGTCGAATCGGGGGCTTGGCATCGGTCAGTCCGCGGCCAGGGCCGCAAGCTCCTTGAGGTAGTTGCCGCGGGCCACGCCGCGCTCGGTAATAATGGCAGTGATGTACTTTGACGGGGTAACATCAAAGGAAGGGTTGCGCACCTTGACCCCCTCCGGGGCAATCGGCAGTCCGCGCAGGTGGGTGACCTCGGTGGCAGGGCGCTCCTCAATCGGAATCTTCGAACCGTCAACCAGTGTCAGGTCAAGGGTCGAAACCGGCGCAGCCACGTAAAACGGAATATTATGCTCTTTTGCCAGCACTGCAACACTGAAGGTACCGATCTTGTTGGCTGTGTCGCCATTTGCCGCAATCCGGTCCGCACCTACCACACAGCAGGTAATCTCTCCCCGTGCCATGAAGAATCCGGCCATGTTGTCGCTGATCAGGGTGACCGGAATCTTGTCCTTCATCAGCTCCCAGGTGGTAAGGCGCGCTCCCTGCAGCCAGGGTCTGGTTTCGTCAGCAAAGACCTGGATCTTTTTACCGGCCTGATGGGCGGCCCGGATCACTCCCAGAGCGGTGCCGTAACCGGCTGTTGCCAGGCCTCCGGCATTACAGTGGGTCAGCACGGTAGCCCCCTGCGGAATCAGTTCTGCACCATTCCTGCCGATATTTTTACAGATGCTCAGATCTTCCTCTTCCATCAGGATCGCTTCTTCCTTAAGCCCGGTCCGGATTACTTCAAGGGGACTGCCTTTCAGCGACAGGGCTTTCTGTTTCATCCGCTCAATGGCCCAGAACAGGTTTACCGCAGTGGGTCGGGTACGAGCCATGACCGCACAGACATTCTCAAGCTGACGAAAGAATGATTCCTGGGTGTCGGCAATGATCTCACGTGCGCCCAGTGCAACTCCCATGGCAGCGGCGACACCGATGGCCGGAGCCCCCCGAACCACCATCCCTTTGATCGCCTCTGCCACAGCATTGAAGTCAGTGTACTGCTGATAGATCTCTTCCGTCGGCAGGCGGGTCTGGTCGATCATGATCACGGCGTCATCACGCCACTCAATGGTACGGAAGGACATGGCAGCACTCCTCACGGGAAGATCAGTACAGTTCCTATTAGTTATATAGCCCGTTACGTCCTGATTCAAGTTCAAATCTTTGGGCGGCGGTTGACTTTTGCGATAGCGGCTATTATTATTTGTCATAGAGTAATCAACGTCGCCCGAAAGGAGAATCCTGTCATGTGGACTGCACATTTTAGAATCCGTCCGGTTTCCCACTGCAAGGAAGGGTGCCGAAGCCGGCCTGCCGGTCGTTTCCGGCGGGCGGACAACAACGAACCCCGTGTCGGTTGACACGGGGTTTTTTTCTGCGTACTCTGCCGGAGCCATGAAAAAATATATCATTATAGCCTTGCTGTTTATTGTTGCCGGTGGCGCCTTGTTCTGGTTTCTCAGTCAGCGTTCCGCCAAGACAAGCTACAAAACTGCCCGCCTTGAAAAAGGTACGATTATCTCTGTGATTTCTGCCACCGGCACCGTTAATCCGGTGACCACAGTGCAGGTCGGCTCCCAGGTGTCAGGAACGATCCAGAAACTGCTGGTTGATTATAACTCCCGGGTCAGCAAAGGACAGGTGATTGCAGAGATTGATCCCTCCCTGTTCAAGGCCCAGGTCGAACAGGCGCGCGGAAACTATCTGAATGCCCATGCGGCACTTCAGAAGGCCAGGGTCGTGCTGGCTGATGCCAAACGGACCCTTGAACGGAATCGCCAGCTGATCAGCCAGGGGATTGTGGCCCAGAGCGATTTTGATCTCTCCCAGACCGCCTACGACTCGGCCCAGGCAGGGATAAAGACCGCTGAAGCCGGTATAATCCAGACCCGCGGCGCCCTGATGCAGGCTGAGACAAATCTGAAAAACTCCATCATCCGTTCCCCGGTGGACGGCATTGTTATATCGCGCAGCATCGATGTCGGCCAGACCGTGGCAGCCTCGTTTCAGACACCAACCCTGTTTTCAATTGCCCAGGATTTGACCAAGATGCAGATTGAAACCAGTGTGGATGAGGCTGATATCAGCCGGGCCCGCCTGGAGCAGGCGGTCACCTTTACCGTTGATGCCTACCCGAATCGTACCTTTAAGGGGCGCGTGTCCCAGATCCGTTCGGCGCCGGTTACGGTGCAGAATGTGGTGACCTATGTTGTTGTTGTGCAGGTTGACAACAAAGAGCTGCAACTGAAGCCGGGCATGACCGCCAATGTATCCATTGAAACCGGCCGCAGGGAGGGAGTGCTCAAACTCCCCTCGGCTGCGCTTCGTTTCAGGCCCAAGTCGGATGATGACAAAAAGGGGGGGAAACCGGCCGGGATGGGCCGGAAACCGTCTACAAACGCGAAAGGCAAACCGGCCGGCCCTCAACAGAAGGTCTATCTGCTCAAGGACGACAAACCGGTGCCGGTCTCCGTTACCACAGGGCTTACCGATACCGGCTTTGTTGAACTTGTTGAAGGCGGCCTGAAAGAAGGGGATGAGCTGATTGTCGAACAGGTTGACAAGAACAAGAAAAAACCGGGGACATCAGGCTCTCCCATGGGACCACGATTCTGAAAGCAGGGGTTCGCGTACTATGAAAAAACCGCTTGTACTCATGATTCTTGATGGCTGGGGTATCAACCCCTGCCCGGACAGCAACGCCGTTGCCATGGCCAAGGCTCCTAACCTTGCAGGCTACCTGCAGGAGTATCCCCATACCCGGATCCAGACATCGGGCATGGCGGTGGGGCTTCCGGAAGGACAGATGGGTAACTCTGAAGTGGGCCACCTGAACCTGGGGGCCGGCCGGATCGTCTATCAGGATTTTACCCGGATCACCAAGTCAATCCAGGATGGTGATTTCTTCACCAATCCGGTGTTGCTGGACTGTATTGCCAAGGCAAAGGCCGCTGATGGCCGTCTGCACCTGATCGGTCTCCTGTCTGACGGCGGGGTGCACTCCCATAACACTCATCTCTATGCGTTGATCGAGCTGGCAAAGCAGCAGGGGGTAGCTGATGTCCAGGTACACTGCCTGCTTGACGGACGTGACACACCGCCCCAGAGTGCAGCAGGCTACCTGCAGGAGCTGGAGAAAGAACTGCAACGGATTGGATGCGGCAGAATAGCCACCATCATTGGCCGTTACTATGCCATGGATCGGGATAATCGCTGGGAGCGGGTAGAAAAGGCCTACAATGCACTGGTGTTGGGACAGGGCGAGCAGGCTGTTTCTGCAGCCGAAGCGATCAGTGCCAGCTACGCAGCAGGCGTGACGGATGAATTTGTACTGCCCACGGTTATTGCTCAGGCTGCCACGATCAATGACGGCGATGGCGTTATCTTCTTCAACTTCCGCTCAGACCGTGCCCGCGAGATTACCCGGGCACTGACCTTTGAACAGTTTGACGGATTCCCGCGTCAACGGGCTCCCAGACTATCCGGCTATGTCTGCATGACTGAGTATGATGCCACCTTTGGCCTGCCGATCGCCTACGAGCAGCAACAGCTGACTAACCTGTTGGGCGGCGTACTGGCAGAAGCGGGGTTGAAGCAACTGCGGATTGCCGAGACCGAGAAGTATGCACACGTGACCTTTTTCTTTAACGGCGGTGTCGAGGCCCCGTTTAACAATGAAGATCGCGCCCTGATTCCCTCCCCCAAAGAGGTGGCAACCTATGACCAGAAGCCGGAGATGAGCGCCTTTCAGGTGGCGGATGAACTGGTTGGACGTCTTGAACAGGGGCTGTACGATGTCGTCATCCTGAACTTTGCCAACTGCGACATGGTTGGTCACACCGGCATTCTGCCGGCTGCTATCAAGGCGGTTGAAGCGGTGGATGCCTGTACTGCAAAGGTGGTAGAGAAAGTCCGTCAGCTGGGCGGCACGGTACTGATTACGGCAGATCATGGCAATGCAGAGCAGATGGTTGATGAAAATGGAGAGCCGCACACTGCACACACCTGCAACCCGGTCCGGCTGATTCTGGTGGATGACAGCCGTAAAGATGCAGTTTTGAAGGAAGGCGGCAAGCTGGCCGATATCGCCCCCACCATGCTCAAACTGCTGGGAATGCGGCAGCCCGCAGAGATGACAGGAGAAAGCCTGCTATGAAAACCGTAGCCATTCCAGCAACAGATAACGAGTACATTGTCGGCAAGATTCTCTGTATCGGTCGCAACTATGTGGATCATATCATGGAGCTGGGCAATGAGGCGCCGTCTGCACCGGTGGTATTCATGAAGCCCGCCACAGCGGTGATCGGCAACGGCGAGTCAGTGGTTATTCCAGGCTACAGCAGCGACTGTCACTATGAGGCAGAACTGGCGGTGTTGATCGGCAAAGACGGCAAAGACATTGCCGAGACCGAGGCGCTCAACCATGTGGCCGGCTATGGTGTGGCGATCGATATGACCCTGCGGGATGTACAGGACGGTCTGAAGAAAAAGGGGCTGCCCTGGGATATTGCCAAGGGGTTCGACACTGCCTGCCCGCTGTCTGATTTTGTCCCTGCCGAAAAGTTGGCTGATCCCCAAAATCTGACGATCCGTCTGGTATTGAACGGTGAAGAGCGTCAAAACGGTTCCACCAGTCTGATGATCAACAGCGTGGCCCGCATCATCAGCTACCTTTCCAGTGTCTTTACGCTGGAAGAGGGAGATCTGATCCTGACCGGTACCCCTGCCGGAGTTGGCCGGGTGGTTGCCGGAGACCGGATGGAGGCCAGTATTGCCGGAGTGGGCAGTGTGTGCGTGACCGTTGCATAGCTTTATATCTGGAAAAGGAGTCTCAGATGCAAAATGAAAAAGAATGCCCGGAATGTAAAGGCAAGATGATCCTGCTGCCTGGCTGAGGCGGCCTCTTCTGGCGGTGCCAGAAGTGCGGGGTACGACTTTCGTACCATAAGGACCAGCAGGGTTGTAGCTGTTCGTAGACAAAGGACCTTCAGTTTTTTGTTTTTCAGCCGAAAAAGTGCTTGACGTTATGGAGTTGTTTAACTATAGTCCACAACTCTGTAAAAAACGAAGAGGTGGTACCAACCATGTACGCAGTGATCAAAACAGGTGGCAAGCAATACAAGGTCGCAGAAGGCGACTTTCTGAAGGTTGAGAAGCTGGACAATGTCGTGGGTGACACGATTGAATTCGGCGAGGTGCTGATGATCGGTGGCGAGGCTGTCAAGGTTGGCGCTCCACTGGTTGCCGGTGCATCCGTAACTGCCAAAGTTGCCGTTCAGGGCCGTGACAAGAAGGTGCTGGTCTTCAAGTCAAAGCGTCGCAAGAACAGCCGCAAGCTGATCGGTCACCGTC
>CAZOTC010000019.1:0-21455 GCA_964582605.1 uncultured Geobacter sp.
CTGCTGGAAACCAACAGCCTTGCAGCAAGGGTAAGCAGCCTTGTCGGCACACCGGTTGAACTGGTGCTGAATAAATTGCCGACATCCTTGCAAGGCACGGTTCATTCCGTTGCGCGGGCAGCCATTGAAAAGGCGCTTGATGTCGCTCTGCTGACGATGAGACAGGATGATCAGGCGCCTTCTGCAAACCTGTGGCACAAACTGGCTGCCGGGGCAAGCGGTGCAGTCGGCGGTCTGTTCGGTCTTCCTGCCCTGGCGGTGGAGCTGCCTGTTTCCACCACCATTATGCTCCGTTCCATTGCCTCTATCGCCCGTAGTGAAGGGGAGGATCTGCGGTGGCCGGAAGCAAGGCTGCAATGCCTGCAGGTGCTCGCGCTTGGGAATGGATTACAAGGGGATGACGTTGCCGAGGCCGGGTATTTTGCAGCACGGGCAGCACTTGCCAGGGCGGTTTCCGAGGCCGCTGAACATCTGGCAAAAAAGGGGTTGACCCAGCAGGGGGCACCGGCCCTTGTCAGACTGATTACCCAGATCGCCGCACGGTTTTCAATTGTGGTTTCGGAAAAGGTTGCAGCACAGGCAGTGCCGGTAGTGGGAGCGTTGGGCGGCGCGGCAATCAATTCCCTGTTTATCAGCCATTATCAGGATACGGGGCGTGGGCATTTTATGGTCAGGCGTCTGGAACGTTTGCATGGGCAGGAAGTGATTCGACAGCTGTATAACGGACTATAAACGGGAGGGATCGATGGTTAAGACTGCAACCTTTGAGGCGTTGTTGGAGTCGGTGGTAGAGGATGGTGACGGCTGGCTGTTTACCTTGGAAGGAAAGACCTACCATATCAAGGACAAGGACGAAGTCCGTGCCATCGCCGAGTCCCATGGCTATATCCTGATTTACTAGGCAGCGACTGCGGCCGGCCTGATGTTAGTTGCGAGCCGCTTTTGCAAACAGGATCTTTGTCTGACCACCATCCTGAAGCGCCTGAAACGCACAATATTCCTGTTGAAAAAGTGCGGTCTGTTGCTCAAAATCTTTGCAGTCAACAACACGAGCTTCTTCTCGCAGGAGCTGGACAGGCTGTACGATGTCCTGGAAAAAGACAAAGCGCCAGAGTCCCCCGTACTTTTTTTTGAGCGCCACAGCCACCATCTGCTGCTGTTCAAATAACTGGTGGAGACTGGGATAGTTATCCGGTGCTACGGTTGCACACATGTAACGATAGTTTTTTTCAAGCGCCTTCGTTGCGCTCACAAGCAGTTCGCCCAGGCGGAATTGCATATGATTGCCACGGAATTCCGGATCGATCAGGCAGCGCTCCCAATGGACCACCTGCTCTAATTCCTGATCAGGCAGGCCGATGTCCCTTCCGAGATTTTCCTTGTCGTTTCCTGGAAAATAAAAGCAGACAAAGCCAACCACGGTGCCTCTGATCAAAAGGCCCAGGGTCAAGCCTTTTTCACCCAGCACGGCTTGGATCATTTCAGCGGGAATAGGTGCGTATAATTTTTTGTCCTGCATCTTGTTGTAAGCAGCCTGTTGAAAATCAATCAGCTCTGTAAGGTGGCGCTGATCAAGGGTGACGATCTGATACGGGTGCGCCTTCAGATCGGATTGGCTGGTAAGCATTCCTTCATCGAGTATCTTCGACATGCATTAACTCCTTATCTCACTGCCTTTTGATTGATGAAACCACGTCACCACAAAAAACAGCGCCAGTAACAGGAAATAAACGGCTCCGATAACGCCTATGCCTGCCCGTGTGCCCAGCATCAACACCCCGCCAAAGATAATCGGACCGAGTGCCTCGCCAATCTTTCTGGTCAACCGCAACAGGCCGAGTCCTTTACCTTCTCCCAAGGCATGGGTTGCATCAAGGTTAAGGAAATAGCCTGTCTGGGCCACAGAGTTGATGGTGTCGGAAAGCCCCAGCAGGAAGATTGCACAAAGTGCAGCCACAAAACTTCCTTTCCAGAAGAAGATGAACATGGCGACAACACCGGTACTGCCGGCCAGATACACATACGGCAGCGCATTGCCCCGCCTGGCAATGAACCTGCCCAAAGCGGGGCCAAGCAGAATAAAACAGACCCCGTAGATCATAAAGGCCCTGCCGGTATTTGAGGTTGAAACTCCGAGACCATTGGAAAAGAGCGGGAAAAAATAGCAGAGAAAACCGACGGTACAGACCATGGAGGGCAGGGTGATCAAGAGGAAAAAGGTCACGATCCGGCGGTTGCTTAGAAAACGGCCGAGCGCCCCCCGCTCTGTACTGTTTGCTGGAGCTGCCTCAGCTGCCTGGGGTGCATGATCTTTCGCAAAACAGAGGGCGAACAGCAGTGGTACCGAGAGCATGGTGATCTGAATGAAAAAGACGGTGACGTACCCCAGTCGTTCAGCCAGCATGGCGCCAAGGGCGGCAGCGCAGAGTTTCCCCGCATACAGTCCGGCATACAGCTGGGAGAAGCCGGCCAGACGGCTGTCTTTGGACTGGCCGGACAACAGATAGCCTTCCATGGAAACCAGAGTAAGTCCATATCCTGTACCGATAATGGCCCTGGCAATGATAAAGAGCAGGGCATTCTGTGCCAGGGCTGAAAGCAGTACGCCGCAGGCCACAACCGACAGACCGCTAAAAAAGGGCAGCCGCCAGCCTTTCCTGTCGATCAGCAGTCCTGCCAGATAGGATGAAAGAGCAATACAGATCATCTCCGCCGAGATCGGCAGCCCCAGCACAATATCCTTTGGCAGACCGAATAGCGGCTCGTACAGTTTTTTCATGTAGAGGGGGATGAACGAGATGGACATGTCGAAGGCGATAAAAAAGAGAAAGGTCAGAGGCCGAATGACCCGGATACTCAGGTTTTCATCAACCGGCACGGCATGCAAGCCGGCCTTTTGAACCTGCATGGTCAGGAGAAACAGCAGAAAGATGATCAGCTCAATCGCAAAGAAAAACGAGGTCACCAGTATGGTCAGTACGTCAAACTGCAGGTCTCTTATTTTGCTTTCAATAAAGCTCTTGGAAAGCACGATCTGAAGCACGCCTTCTTCGTTATTCAGAGACCTGTTGAGCGGGAGCCGGTAGATGTAGTCAGGGGGAGGAGCCGGACCTGCGTTACCTGCATCAGCTGACAGGGAGCTGTGAAGCGTGCGCCCCCCGGCATCATGGATGGAAATGCTGCCGGTTTCCTTCATCATGCGCATGATGCTGTCAAACCATGCCTCAACCCCTGCCATTTCAGTGTAAGACACCCCCTTGTTCACAATCAGGTTGATGTCCTTTTGAATAATCCTGCCGGAAAGCTGCGTGTTTTTCTGGACAATCTCCAGATAGATGTTTTTGAACATCGTGATGTTTGTGAAGCCGTAGTAGAGTTGTGCAACTCCAAGGACGGAAAGCAGGATGGTGAAAATGAGTTTGTTTCTGATGGCGCCTGTTGGTTTGATAATGGGGACTGTAAACAGCAGAACCCCCAGCAGGGTTGATGCCGCCAACGCCACCAGCAGCATATCGCGGATAGTTTGTTGCCAAAAGACGTTTACCCTGGCATCGACCAGCGATTCGTCAAAGACAAGGTTGAGCAGTCCGATGCAGTTGTCCTGTCTGTCCTGTATCGGAAGAAACAGCGCATAATTCCCTCCGTGCCGGACAACGATACTTGTATTGAGACCCGGACGAAGATCAAGTTCTTTGAGTATTTTGCCGGAGAGAACTCCTTCAGTTTTTCCTTTCAGGTCATACAGGATTTTTCCATCGGGCAGCACCACCCGCACATCCGTAAGATCTGTGGCATCGTGATTTACTTCCTGCAGCAACTCCTTCATACCGTAAAAATTTTCCAGAGGCTTGCCGTACCGTACCGCATATTCGATTTTTCTGCGGCACTCCCCCCCTGCAACGGAGTAACTGCCCACCAGAGAGGTCACATAGTTCTTTTTCAGTGCGGTCATGGTCAGCCATGTGTTGAACACAAGCACGATGACCAGCACAAAAAGGGATGCCAGCAACGTAGCCAGGCGTATTTTTCTGGTTTGCACCGGTCAGCGCTCCATCGTTTTCAGAGATGTTGAGTGTAGTGCGTTTTCTGCAGGTTCCATGCTATGGCCGCTCGATCTTGCGGTAAATTCTGTCCGCAACCAGCAGGATGTCAAACGGGGGCCGGTAGCCGATTTTCTGAGCTACTTCAAGGTTTAACACGATATACGGGGTGCTCTCGTACCGTTGGGGAAGAGTGTGGAGGGCACCGCCTTTCAGGGCCGAGGTGATCGCCTCGGCACCGAACAGGCCGATCCCCATAAAGTCGGCATCTGCAACACTCATCAGGGCACCGTACTGCACCTCGCCCTTCAGTTGCGTAAACACCGGGATCTTTTTCTCATAAAACGGTTCCATCAATGCCGGCAGCATCTCGAACTTGCGTGACCCCGGGTAAATGGTCATATACACGGCGTCTACTTCTCCGGCCAGTTTCCGGTGTGCAGCAAGCATCTCACTGAAAAACCTGTCCCTGTCCTTCTGGTTGTCGTTCACATGACTGCGACTGATGCTGAAGTTGCGCTCCCGCGCAAGTGCCTCGGCATCAGACAGTGCAGCCAGTGCCCGGCCGGCAGGTGAATCCTCATACACCATCCCCAGCCGTTTGAAGGCAAATGTGTCATGGAAGACCTCAAGCTGGCGCTTGAAGCGGTTGGGGTACATGTGCGCCCAGACATGATTCCGGCCTGATTTTTCCACTGATTCGACGATGCCTGCCGCAACCGCGTTACTGGTGGAGAATACCATGACCGGCACACGGTGCCTGTCGTTGGCGACAAGCTTACCCGCAACCGTGCCCATCACGATCATCAGGTCAATATCCTTTTTTTGATTCAATCGCCTGATAATTTCATCTGTTTTTCTTTTTTGCGAGGTCTGGTTTGTGCCGTCATAGCTGTAGTACGCATCAGCGGCAAATGTCAGGTGCGGCCCCAGGTCATGGGTTGCCAGCCATTCCCACATGGCACGGGTGTCTTCCTGCCCCGGCTGATAGGGAATCCGGTCGGTCCCGTGCAGCCATCCCAGTGCGGTAAGTCCCTTGACGAGGGCGTACAGATGTTCGGCATAATTGACAAAGCGGGTGCTTTCGCAGTAGCCGATACGCCACTTCTTCCCGTTTTTGGTATGCGGCGAGGCAGGCAGATGCTTATCTGACGCTCCTGCCACTGCAGCAGCGCAAAAGATGAGCAGTACCGCCAGTAACAGGCTCTTTGCAATAAAACCTCTCAAGACACGTTGCTCCCTGTCTTCAGATCGCCTGGGCCGGAGCATCGCTGCCGTTATAGGTGAAAACCAGCAGGGTGATGTCGTCAGACTGTTCAGCACCGGCAACAAAAGCAGCAATATCATTCATCACATTAGTGACGATTTCCTGGGATGACGTCCCTGTGCATTTCCGGATGGCTGTTTCCAGGCGCTTTTCTGTAAACAGCTCCTGAAGGTGATTCATGGCTTCTGAAACGCCGTCCGTGTAGAGGATCAATGCATCGCCTTGCGTGAGTGTGATTTCACCCTTGCTGTACGGAATCTCTTCCATGCAGCCCAACGCCACACTGTTAGCCGATGTAACCGCTTCCAGGCTGCCGTCTTTGCGATAGACATACGGGAAGTTATGCCCTGCATTACTGTAGACTATCTCGCCGGTCCTGATGTTCAGGATACCGCAGAACAGTGTGGTGAACATGCAGGCATCATTCCCCTGGCAGAGTTCGTTGTTAAGTCTGAACATACTCTTGTCAAGCGGCGTTTCCTTGTTGATCAATGACTTCAGCATGGTCCGCGTAACGGCCATAAACAGGGCTGCCGGCACCCCTTTGCCTGATACATCGCCAATAGCAAAACAGATATGATCGTTATCAATAAAGAAAAAGTCGTACAGATCACCCCCTACTTCCCTGGCCGGCCTCAGCAGTGCAAAAACATCAAATTCAGGGAGATGGGGAAAGGGGGGAAAGGTCTTGGGCACCATGCTCATCTGGATATCCCGTGCAACCCTTAGTTCGCCTTCGCTTTTTTCCCGTGCAGCCCGGTTTTCCCGCTCTTCGAGCATGTTGTTGATGACCATGATAAAGACCGCTCCGGCGATCATGTGACCGATCGTCATCGGCAGTCTGATCTCTTTTTCCAGGCGCAACGCCTGGTCAAAATCAGAAGTCAAAAGAAACGTTAACCCTGAAGCACCCAGCTCAAGCAGCGCGATCAATGTTGCGACTTCAAGCGGGTTGTACCGCGTAGATTTCTTCCAGAGTGCATACAGACCGGCCAGGGTTCCCACCAGAACCACTGACAGCGTTGCCGGTACCACGGAAAAACCGCCCAGTGACCAGCGGTGAGCTGCTATGATCAGTCCGACAGCGGTGCCGACAATCGGACCGGCCATGAGACCGCCTATAATCTGGCCTATATGGCCTAGGGCAACATAGCCGCCCGCAACCGGAATGGCAACAAGCACCCCATACATGGTAAAGGAGGTGAACAAGAGAGTCAGGGTCAGATAGAGATGGCTGCGAACAGTATCGGACTTTTCTACTATGGCGGTATAAAATCTGGTACGAACCAGTACGTAGGCCACAACTGCCATAACGCAGGCCGTATTTACAATCGCAACAAGTAACTGTGACATCGGTTCACCTCATGGTTTTCGTAACATCAACAAGGGGTGGTGGGGAGGTGCGCAAGGCAGGCAGGGTACCGGTCTTGCTGCAGGTCTCTGGAACAGTAACGTACCGACCAGTATACATCGGCACTTTCGGTTTGCAACCGGCAACATCAGGGCAGTTCTGGAACCGGAAACCGGGTTGATTCTTCAGCTTAAGCGGTTGCGCTTCAACGCCATGATTCTGCCGCAGGCCTGATCAATCCGCTCTGCCGGGATCTTGCCCTGCTGAACCATTGAAACCAGAAGTTCGATGGAACGCGGCATGATATCGGGACGATACAGCTTGTCGTTGGCCACAATCAGCAAGTCTACCCCGGCATTGATCGCCTTTTCTATGGCGGTTTCATAGCTGTAGTGCCGGATAATGGCCCCCATGTAGAGGTCATCACTGATCACCACCCCCTGAAAACCGAGCTGTTTGCGCAGGATGCCGTCAATGGTGGCCTTTGACAGAGTGGCGGGATAGTCCGGATCAATGGCGGTATTAAAGGTATGGGCGGTCATGACCATATCGCACAACCCCTGTCTGATCAGGCTGCGGTAGGGGATCAGCTCTTGTCTGCTCCAGGAGCGGCTGACATCAACCAGTCCCAGATGTGAGTCATCCTGTGAACTGCCGTGCCCGGGAAAATGCTTCAAGCAGGTAAGGATTTTTTTGCGGTGATGGCTTTTGATAAGTTCGGCGGCATGGGAGGTAACCAGCTCAGGATCAGCCGAAAAGCTGCGCTGTTTGAAGGCGATCACCGGATTGTCCGGATTTACCGCCAGATCAACCACCGGAGCCAGATTCAGGTTGAATCCGTATTCGGCAAGGGTGGCGGCAATGCCGTCACCTGCTGCTGCGGTCTGTTGCAGATTATTGTGACGTCCCAGCTGCTGTGCAGAAAACGAAGGGGGAAAACCGTAGCGGTCCTTGAGCCTGGCAACAATCCCTCCTTCCTGGTCAACGGCCACAAACAGCGGCACCTCAGCGGCCTGGTGCAGGGCCGCGGTCAGTTTCTTCAGCTGGGCCGGACCGGTGATGTTGCGATTGGTTACTCCCAGATCGACATTATTGTCAAACAGCACCACGCCGCCGACCCCATACCGGCGTATGGCCTGATCAATCGGGCTGTCCGGCTCCAGCGTTTCCCCAGGAAAGCCCAGCAGCAGCATCTGGGCCAGTTTTCGCTCAAGTGGCCAGTCCTGCCAGTTTACCGTCTGTCCGGTGGCGATTCGAGGTATGCCGGCACAGCCGCCAAACAGACCTGGAATCAGCAGGGAAGCACCGGCCAGGGCGGAGGTTTTTATAAAGGTGCGACGTGTGATTGATGTCATGGGATTCCTGTGACGGGTCGTGACCGGTATCTTTTACGCAAACAGGCCCAGCCGTTGCTTCAGTGCCATGATCCGCCGGTACGACAGATCAATCCTCTGTTCCGAGATTTTTCCGGCCCGTACCAGCTCCTTGACATGGTTGATGGTGCTAGGGGTGATCTCCGGGTCGTACTCCAGATTGTTGGAAACCAGGATTATATCAACCCCGGCCAGAATGCTCTTTTCCACGATCGTCTGATAGTTAAAAAACTGCGTTAGTCCCTGCATCTGCAGGTCATCGGTCACCACCACCCCGTTAAAGCCCAGTTGTTCCCGCAGGATGCCGGTGATGAACGGCTTTGAGAGGGTTGCCGGAAGATCGGGGTCTATATGCCGGTTGAACACATGGGCCGTCATGACCATCCTGGCATTGCCTTCGTTGATCAGGTTCCGGTACGGTTCCAGTTCAATACTGGACCAGGTGTTGGTCACATCCACAAAGCCGAGGTGTGAATCGGCTGTGGCACTGCCGTGTCCGGGAAAATGCTTGAAACAGGTGGCCACGCGGCTCTTGTCGTGGGTTTCCACAAAGATGCGGGCATGGCTGGTGACTATGGCAGGATCAGCGGAGAAACTCCGTTCCAGCTTCCCAATGGCCGGGCTCTGGGGGTTGACGTTCAGGTCGACTACCGGCGCAAAATTCATGTTCAACCCGTTTTCCGCCAGGGTGGAGCCGATGCTGTCGGCATACATCCGGGTCACCGCCGGATTGTTAAGGGCGCCCAGATACTGGGCCGAGACGGTAGGAGGGAAACCGTAGCGCTCCTTCAGGCGCACCACATTGCCCCCCTCCTGGTCAACAGCGATGAAGAGCGGGGTGGCAGAAAGGGCACGCAGTGAAGCGGTCAGTCCCTTGAGCTGCTCCGGCGAGACAATATTGCGGCCGTAGGTGCCCAGCTTGGCATCCCGGTCAAAGAGGATGATTCCGCCGATCCGGTGCTCCCGGATGTCACGGACAATGTAGTTGCTCTCATCCAGGGTCAGCCCCCGGAAGCCGACCATCAGCATCTGGGCGATCTTCTGTTCCAGCGGGACATCCCCTGACGAGCTGCCGCAACCGGCCATCAGGGCCGGAAAGGCGGCAGCCGCCCCGGCCAGTGCAGCGCCCTTCAGGAGGGTGCGACGCGAGAGGGGGGTCTGCACAAACGGCATGGCGCAGATTTCATCAGTGTTGCCTGTTGACTGGTTGTTCCTCACGCTTGAATCTCCTTCAAGTCTGGTTGTATGGCTGTAACGCCGCATGCCTGGATGATGGTGCTGAAAGTTCCTGTCGCTTCAAGACTGGTGACTCCTTTTGCAGCGGGAGCGGGGATTGGTTTCCCGTTCCAGGTATTCCAGCATCTGCATCAGCGTCCAGGAGATGATGAAATAGAGCACTGCCACCATCACCAGCGGGAAGAAGGCGTCGAAGGTACGACTGCGGATGATGTCGCCGGCCTTGGTCAGGTCCTGCACAGCAATATAGCCCACAATCGAGGTCATCTTGACCAGCGAGATGAACTCCCCCTTGTAGACCGGCAGTATGCGCTGCACCATCTGCGGCAGGATGATATGCAGGAAGGTGCCGGTTCTGGTAAAACCTAGGGAGATGCCTGCCTCGGTTTGCCCCTTGTCGATCCCCTCGATCCCGGTCCTGAATATCTCAGCCGTATAGGCACCAAAGTTCATCCCGAAGGCGATTACCGCCACCAGGACCGGGTCGATGTTGACCGAGGCAAACACCACGTAGAAGACCAGCATTAACACCACCAGTACCGGGGTGCCGCGCAGGATGGCGATGTACATTCTGGCGGGTGCCGTGAGCAGCGTTTTTTTCGACATCCGCATCATGCAGACGACCGCCCCCAGCAGTGTGCCGAAGAGCGTTGCAAGGATCGAGATGATCACCGTGGTCTTCAATCCGTCAAGGATCAACAGGTAGCGTTTTTCGTGAAGAATGTTGCCGTGGAAACCGGCGGCAATATGCCTGAGAAATTCCGGTATCCCTTTGGCCGTTACGGTTGTCTCCGATGATGAGTCTGTTGCAAGATTCTTTTTGAGGGCAAAGATGTAGGCGCCCAGCTCGTAATACGGATCGGAAAAGGCGATCTGTTTCTTGCGTTCTTCAGTAATTGCCATGACTGCGGCGATCATATCCACCTTGCCGCCGGCAGTCGCTGCAATCAGGCTGCCAAACTCAATATCCTGATAAGTTACGGTAACCCCCAGATAGCTGCCAAAACGTTCCATCAGCTCAATATTAAAGCCGACCAGACGGTTGTCTTTCACCACTGTAAAGGGGAGACCGTTATCGCTGATAATACCGGCGGTAAGTGTCTTGCCCGTCGACGGCTTTGGAATCAGCGGCATACCGGTCTCGCCCCGGATGATCCAGCGGCTGACCATGGCATCATAGATACCGTTCTGTTTAATCTGATTCAGGAAACGATTAAACGCCCTGCGCAGCTCCGTATTCCGGTGGTTGAATCCCATGGCTATCGGGGTTGAAAACAGTGATTGTTCCAGCAGGCCCAGTTCACTCTGTGTGCGCATCATCTCAACCAGCTCTTCGCGGCTGTAAATGGCGGCATCCACCTTGCCGGTCTTGACCGCCAGAATCATGTCCGACGGGGTCTTGTACTGCTGGATACGAGCCTTGGGATAGGCCTTGCTTGCGTAGCTGTCGTGGGTGGTGCCCAGCAGCACCCCGATCCGTTTGTCCTTCAGGTCATCAGGGGTGCGGATCAGCATCTGTTGCCGGGTGGCAGAATAACCGTCCGCAGAAGTACCCTTTTCTTCACCGTTGCTGCTGCTAATCGACAGTGCGATTACCAGGCAGGTCAGCACAACGATACCAAGTCGTTTCCTCACAACGAGCTCCTGTCGGTGTACAGGTCAAGATCACTGCCCTGACACGCCTCTTCTCCGCACGCGTATGAGCCAAAGACCCCAAGCCTGTTTACGTCACACTCCCTGCAAAACGGTACAAGCAGATCTGTCATCTGTTCAAGATTCATGTTTTCACCGCATCCTGATCGGGAAGTCCATTTCCATCAACGATTTCTGAAGTGTCTGCTCATAGCCCCTTTTCTTATAGATGACCTTTGGTAGAGTTTCTTCAAGAATGGCCCGGCCGATGACCCGGGGCAGCTTTATTGCGACCGGGTCCACTGGTGTTGTTTGGAATCCATTTTTGTTTTTCTACTTTCAACGGGAGATCCTTCGGGGGCACTCGCATGTCTACTTATTCCCCCGTTCTTATTCCTTTGACACCGTATTTAGCAATCAAAACGGACACATCCGCATAAAGTCGCGCATAAATATCTCTTGGAAGTTCGGTGCTGAGTGCTTTCATTCTTGCATTTACCAGTCGCGATACTGGCGTTGTTTCCTGGTGTTGGGCGACATGATCGTAATGAAGTTGCCAGTTTGATATCCCTCTCCCCGGATCATCCGAAGGGGCAGCACTGTCCATTTGATCCTTCCAGCCAGCATGGCTGCGTCCTGCCTTTGCGATGAGAACCGATACATCGGCGTACAGCCGCGCAAATTCGAACCGTGGTAAACACTCCGTCAGTGTTGCGATCCTAGTCCCCACTATACGATGAACGTCCGAAGGGGCCCTTCCGAATTTAACGTGGTCATAATGGATATGCCAATTCAATAATCCCCTACCCGGATCGTCTTTTCCCGCCTGATCCATTCCGTCAATCCAGCCGCATCCGGAAAAAGAGGGTGAAGGGCAAAGGAACAACGCCAGCCCAACCAGTAATAAAGCTATTACAGACCTGTTCATGTCATCCTCCTGAATGTGATGTGTATGTAGCGTATTATGAAATAGGAGACAGTTCCCCTAGACCGTGCTGCGACAACTGATTGTTGACCGGTTCAGGCGCGTGCGCGTGTGAACCGGTGATCTTCTCAAATGACTATTCCGCTCAAACATCCAGCGTGAATCACCGCACCTCCAACCCTCGATCTTCTAAACGTCGAGCCGGTTTGAGGTGATCACCGTATAATCAAGTGAAATGGCGGTGGCAGCAACGAAGCACGGCACGGTTTACCTGAACACCACAAAGATCTTGGCAATAAAAAAGTCCACCATCAATACGACGACCGAGGAGATCACCACCGCACGCTTGGCAGCCGCCCCGACACCTTCTGCACCGCCGCCGGTGTTGAGACCGGTCTGGCAGGAGATCATCGTGATCAGAAAGCCGAATACCAGCGGCTTGAAGACCCCTTCCAGATAATCAAGCGGCACCATGAACTGGGTAAAGGTGGAGAGGTACATAATCGGGCTGATACTGTAGCCGGCAGCAATCAGGTAGCCGCCCAGCATGGCAACGGAGTCGGTAACGATGGTCAAGAGCGGCAGTGCCAGCAGCATCGCCTTCAGGCGCGGGGTTACCAGTCGCTGGATGATGTCGGTCCCTTCCACCCGCATGGCATCCACCTGCTCGGTTACCACCATGGTGCCAAGCTCGGCGGTAATGGCTGATCCGACCCGACCGGAGACCATCAGAGCGGCCAGTACCGGTCCCAGTTCCTTGATCATGGTGACCGCCACCATGCCGCCGACGTAACTGGTGGCGGCAAACGGCTTGAGCTGAATCAAGGCCTGCAGGGCCATCACCATGCCGGTAAACAGTCCGGTCAAGACGCAGATGAAAAGCGAGGAAAACCCCAGCTTGTCGAACTGGATTGCAAAATCGCGGTAGTAATACGGCCTTTGAAAGATACGGACAAAGGCCTGCCAGGCCAGAAAAAAGAATGCCTGGAACCCGGAGAAGAACTGCAGCATCTGCTGATCAATGGCAGACAGCCTGATCATTTCAAATCGCCAGATCAAAAGGGAGATCACTGATATCGCGCAACCGTCTGCCGTCAACCAACAGTTGCAGCATTTCAAGCGCATCATGGTGTCCCTTGTTTTTTGCCGCCTCCATCAATTCATACAGCGCTCCGTGATAGGTGCAATCGATGTCGCCGGTACCCAACGCAATGGAAGCAATCCTCGCCGGCAGAGGTTCAAAGGTTACCGCCACAATATTGGGTGTTCTGCCTTTACGGTTGCGAATCAGGTTAAGCGCTTCCGTCCTTGTGTTTTGTGCCCTGTCGCTCCGCATGGTCCATTTGCAGGAAATACTGGCATGGAGCAACGCATACTCCTTATCCGGGAAGTTCTCTTTTCTCAACGGGGTGTAGCGGGCCAACGAATCTTTCTTGGCGATAATTTTTGTTGCGCCTTTGTTTGCCTTATTGATCCGGTCGTCCTGAAACGGCTTGCGGTACACCATGATGTCGGGTGTGATTATGTAGTCTCCGCCAAGGGCGGCTTTCAAATCGACATTCTCATCTAAAACTCGTTTAAGTTCTGCAAGGTGTTCGTACTGAAAAAAAGACGCAATACCGCTCCTTGATTGGCTTGAAGAAAACTCCCAATCGCCCGGTCGAATGTGTTCCAAAAGCCGGAATGCGGCATTGAGAAAATCCATGGTATGTCGGGTAAACAGGGCACCTGCCTGTTGACCGGCGGGCGGAGAAGGGCAAAGCGGCAGACTGAGTAACTCTGCAAGGCCGTTAGCCAAGTCAATGCTGGTTTTACTGCTGTCGTCGGCGTTTGAGAGCGCAGCACCCTTCGGCCGAACGCCCAGAATGTCCCGACAAAGACTGCGGTGATATTCAGTCCGCAAATTTGCCAACAATGTCTGCGTCATTAGACCTTCTCCTCCTATTCTCGGTGCTTTCTCGGATAAAAAGCGAATCAATGCATCTGCAGTCTTCTGCATGTCTTTCAATTCGCATTGCCAGATCACATGCACCTGCCACCCGGTCTCTACCAGCTTCTGTATGTTTCGGGAATCCCTCTGAACCGTTGCATCTATTTTGGTATTCCAAAAATCCCGGTTCGATGCGGGACGTTTTGCCCGTCTACAATCTTTGTGTCCATGCCAGAAACAGCCGTGTACAAATATCACTTTTTTACGACCGGGAAACACAATGTCCGGTGTTCCGGGCAGCCGCCGGTCGTGCAAGCGAAAGCGATAGCCCAGCGAATGCAACAGCTTTCTGACTATGCGCTCAGGCTGTGTATTGTCTCCTGAAATAAGCGACATGATTCTGCTGCGTTCGGCAACAGAGAAGATGTCCGGCATTCGAAAGCTCCTTTCGAGAGCAGCAGGGCATAAACCGTGTCGGCAATCCGGGCAGCGAGAAACGGAGGAACGGCATTGCCGATTTGGCGAGCTATTTCCGTCTTGCTGCCCAGAAACTCAAAATCGTCGGGAAACGTCTGAATTCTCGCCGCTTCACGGTGCGTTATCGGACGATGGCTGACCGGGTGGAGATAGCGGCCCTTTTCAGGTTTAAAAAACTCAGTCCTGATGGTAACCGAGGGGCGATCCCACCACAAGCGGCCAAACAGATCCGTACCGCCGCTTTTTTTCTTTACCCAACAGGCTGGTGTCAGGTGCGGCGCATTCTTCAGAAGATCAATGCGGTTCATCCCCTCAAACGGAATGGCCCGGTAACGTTCAAGACTTTTCGGGGTAGGATTCCTGCCGAAATGCAGGTCAAACGGGCCGCGTTCCTGCCGCACCTCCGTACCGATCGGCTCCGGCAAATCTCCTATTGCGTCACGCACCGTACGCCAGGGTTGAGGAGCTGTGATATAGGCGTCAAACTCTTCAGAAAATGCCTTTCTATACCCGTTGTCAGGCCTGTAATGGGTCTTTTTGGGAGGAAATACCGTAGCCGGGTCGGCAAAGCGGCAGCCGACAATAAAGGCCCGCCAACGCACCTGAGGTACACCGTAATCTGCTGCGCAAAGTTTTGCAGATCGAGTTTTGAAGCCGAGTGATCGTGCATGTTCGACTATTTCACCATGTTCAAATGATTCCAGAAGCTGCGGCACATTTTCCATGACAAAAATCGATGCGCCGGAACGCTCAACAACTTCCATGTAGGGCCGCCACAACTGTTTACGGGGGTCCCCGTCGCGAAATTTATTCAGCAGACTGAACCCCTGGCAGGGAGGACCACCGATGACAATATCGGCTTTAGGAATGTGGATGTGAGGATTTTGCAGTAAATCGACAATATCGCCGCTATGGCAGTGACCGCCGAAATTATGATTGTACGTGGCTGCGGCATCGGCATTAAAATCATTTGCCCAAACCGGCTCAAATGAATGACCGCAGAATCCGGTAAAACCGAGCGTCATGCCGCCTGCGCCGCAGAACAGGTCAATCAAACGAGGGCTCAATACAGCACTCAAGAGCTGTCCACGTGAGCGGGCTTCATAGACCGCCTCCTCTTCGGCAACTATAGGTATCTCGGTTTCGTGAATACGATGCCGCTTCCTCATCCCTGCAGCACCGCCTCTACTGCCTGAGATGCGTCGTCAATGAAGACAAATTCCAGTTCGTTGCGGACATTGTCAGGGATATCTTCCAGGTCATCACGATTGCGGGTGGGGGCCAGTACCGTCTTGACCCCGGCACGGTGGGCAGCCAGCACCTTCTCTTTCAGGCCGCCGATGGCCAGCACCCGACCGGTCAGGGTGATTTCGCCGGTCATGGCCACACTGCGCCGGGCCGGTGCGCCGGTCAGCAGAGAGACCAGAGCGGTGACCATGGTGACCCCGGCAGAAGGGCCATCTTTGGGGATAGCTCCGGAGGGGACATGGATATGGATGGTCCTGTTTTCAAAGGCCCCTTCGGCAATGCCGAATTCGACCGCATGGGCCTGGATGTAGGACAGGGCAGCCCGGGCCGACTCCTTCATCACATCCCCAAGCGATCCGGTCAGGATCAGCTCGGCCTTGCCCGGCATGCTGGTGGCCTCCACAAACAGGATGTCACCGCCGGCCTCGGTCCAGGCCAGACCGGTGACGATCCCGACCCGGTCCGACTCGGCCGCCACTTCGTTGTGGAACTTGCGCGGTCCCAGCAGTTCAGCCACCACCTCCGGCGTTACCTCACTCCGGGCCTCTTTGCCCTGGGTGACTTCCTTGGCTATCTTGCGCAGCACCTGGGCAATAGTGCGCTGCATGGTACGCACTCCGGCCTCGCGGGTGTACTCCCGGATCAGTTTAATCAGGCCTTCCTGTGTGAAGGTGGGGGGGGTCTTTGCCAGGCCGTTTTCTTCTATCTCACGGGGGATGACGAAGCGGTTGGCAATATGCTGCTTCTCCTCGGTGGAGTAGCCGGCCAGCCGGATGATCTCCATCCGGTCCTTGAGCGGGCCGGGGATCGGGTCCATCTGGTTGGCGGTGGTGATAAACATCACCCGGGAGAGATCAAACGGAACATCCAGATAGTGATCCTGAAAGGAAAAGTTCTGTTCAGGGTCAAGCACCTCAAGCAGGGCTGAGGACGGATCACCCCGGAAGTCGTGGGAGAGCTTGTCGATTTCATCCAGCATCAGCACCGGGTTGTTGGAGCCGCAGCGGTAGATCTCCTTGATGATCCGCCCCGGCAAGGCGCCGATGTAGGTGCGGCGGTGGCCGCGAATTTCAGCCTCGTCCCGTACACCACCCAGAGAGACCCGTACGAACTTTCGCCCCAGTGAGCGGGCAATGGAACGTCCCAGAGAGGTCTTGCCCACACCGGGCGGCCCCACAAAGCAGAGTACCGGCCCCTTCATGGTATCTTTCAAAGAACGCACCGCCAGAAACTCCAGAATCCGCTCCTTGACCTTCTTCAGGTTGTAGTGGTCTTCATCCAGCACCTGTTCTGCCTTGACAATATCCAGCGAATCCTCGGTGGATATGCTCCAGGGCATGCCGGCCAGATAATCCAGATAGGTGCGGCTGACATTATACTCCGGCGAGGCCTGGTTGATTTTTTCCAGCCGCTTCAGCTCCTTGAGGGC
Organism: uncultured Geobacter sp.; assembly: GCA_964582605.1. Classification (GTDB taxonomy): domain Bacteria; phylum Desulfobacterota; class Desulfuromonadia; order Geobacterales; family Pseudopelobacteraceae; genus Trichlorobacter. The sequence goes on from CAZOTC010000019.1 coordinate 16,909, forward strand.
GATCTTGCGCACCTCCTCCGGCATCTCGGCCTCGTCAATCCTTTTGCGCAGGTCAGCCACATCGGCATTGCGCGGGTCCTCCTCCCCCAGCTCCTCCTGAATCTGCTTCATCTGTTCCCGCAGCAGATAGTCCTTCTGATTCTTGCCCACCCGCTTGTTCAGCTCGGTCTTCATCTCGCCGTGTACCTGCAGCTTCTGCACCTCATTGGTCAGATGGACATAGACCTTCTTCAGCCGTTCCAGCGGATCAATGGTCTCCAGCAGTTCCTGCAGATCAGTCTGGGGCAGGTTGACGTACAGTGCCACCAGATCCGATAGCCGGGCCGGGTTGTCGATATAGTCGATCATCTTCATCACATCGTCCGGCAACGGCTTGCCGTAGGAGAGCGAGATTTTCAGCAGGCCGATCAATGACTGCACCAGCGCTTCGGAGACCAGCCCTTTTTCAACAAACTCCCGCACCACCTCTGCCTGTACCAGAGGGTAGGGGGCAATACGATCCAGTTCAATCAGCCTGATCCGGTTGATCCCCTCCAGGGTAACCTTGAACCGGCCACCTGAGACCTTTTTGATCTGGGTCACCCGGCAGACCGTGCCGATTTCGTGCAGGGTTGCCAGGATGTCGGTTCCCTGCGGTTCCTTGCGGGGGAAGGAAACAGCAACAAAACCGTCGTACTGGTCCTGGGCAGCTCGGAACAGGGCAAGTTCAGGTTCATCCAGATAGAGCGGAAATACCATGTAGGGGAAGGCCACCATATCCTTCAGGGGGTAGAGCGGCAGAACTTCAGGTATGGTCAGTTCATTGTGGGGCATTGGTTTCTTTCTTTGCTGCAGGGTGAAATGTGTCGTACCGACAGTAGCACATCGGTTGTCAATCTGCCAGTTGTGATACCGATCAGGCAGCCCTGCGGAAACGATGGATCGCTTCCGGAATGGCCTTTTCCCTGATGTTGCCGAATGCCAGCCGCAGGTAGTCCTCCAGTCCTGGGCCGAAAACCTCACCCGGCAGGGTCATGATGCTTGACTCTATCGCCAGCCGTTTGGCCACTTCACGACCGGATTTGCCGGTGAAGGGATGTCGTACCCAGGCAAAAAAACTGCCGCTGGCAGCCAACCGGAAGCGGTTGCCCGGCAGGGTAAACTCCTCCACAAACAGGTTGTGGCGCCAGGTCATCATCCGGCGGTTGATCTGTACCCACTGATCCAAGTGATCAAGCCCGTACTGCAGCGCCAACTGGGTAATGCGAGGCTGGCAGACCGTCATCGTATCCTGGATCTTCAGGGCCTGCCGGATCACCTCAGGCGCTGCGGCCAGCATCCCGGCCCGATAGCCGGTCAGGGCATAGCTCTTGCCGAACGACATCACCTGCAGCAGGGTGCTGCCCCATTCCTCCATGGTGAACAGATCGTGGGGCATGCCGTCAACAAAATCGCTGTAGGTCTCATCAAGGATCAGGGCTACTCTGTGCTGACGGGCCAGGAAGTACAGCTCGCGCAGCAGGTCGGGGGGGATGACGGTGCCGGTGGGGTTGCTGGGTGATACCAGCAGGATCGCCCTGGTTCTGGGGCTGATCAGGCGGGCAATGGCAGCAGGGTTGGGCAGCCCCTGCTCTTTTTCAATAAACGGAGCATAGACCGGTTTTATCCCCAGGCTGTTCAGAGCCATCGGGTGATCAAAGTAGCAGGGCAGCTGGACGATCACCTCATCGCCGGAATGACAGAGGCAGAGCATTGCCAGCCAGAAGGCGGCGCTTGCTCCTACGGTCAGGCAGACCTGATCCGGGGTCATCTTTGCGGCATAGCGGCGGCTGTAGCGGTTGCAGACCGACTGCCGTACCTCAGGCAGACCTTCGTCAGGGCTGTAGCGGCTGGTCTGCGGGTCAAGGGCCATCTGCCGGATATGCTCGACCAGCTCAGGCGGCGGGGCATAGTCCGGTATGGCCTGGCAGAGATCGATCAACGGTGCTGCATCTGCAGGATGTTGGGCAACCCAGCCGCGCACTTCACTGATCGGAGGGGTATGTACAGACCGGACATGTTCATTCAGACTGAATCGCATCGTTTTCTCACAGGTTGCGTTTACTTTTCCGTGACCACTGGTATAAGGATACCATTGTGTATAGCACAGCTTTGAAAGGACGCCAACCGGACATGGACAGACGAACCCTCGCCTTCTGGGGCATCATTGCTGTTCTGGTGGCAGCATCGGTCTTTTACGGCACCAGCGCCGAAAAACAGCGGCGTAGCGTACAGAGCGCCGGCGGCAAGATCGAAAGCGGTGACCTGGTAAAACTGGTCAAGGTAATTGATGGCGACAGCCTTCTGGCAGTGCGGGAGGGGCAGGCTCCGGTCAGTATCAGGCTGGTGGGGATCAAGTCCTTTGATGCCAAGGTTGAAAAGGATATTGTGACCCCCTTTGCCCAGGCAGCCATGGAGACTATCCAGCGCAGCATGGCCGACCGTCCGGCACGGGTGCTGCTGAACGCCACCCCCAAAGACAAGCATGGTCGCTATCTGGCCACGCTGTATGTGGATGATGAAGACCTGGGTATGCGGTTGGTACGGCAGGGGCTGGCACTGGTCTACACGGTCTACCCCTTTCCGGCTATGCAGAGCTATCTGCAGGAACAGGAGCAGGCGCGGGCCGGTCGGCGGGGGCTCTGGTCAAATGCCGCTGTTGCGGAACGTGCCCTGGCGCTGATCCGCGAGTGGCGCAACCAGAACCAGTAGGGGGTGGAGATGTATCAGGTCATTCAATATTTCATGAAAACCGTGCTGCGTAATCCCCCCGAATATCTGCGGGTGCTGGTGCTGATGCTGGCGGTGCTGCTCTACGGCACCACCGGCTTTCTCTACTTTGAACTGCCTGCCAACCCTGATCTCAACTGGGGGGATGGACTCTGGTACACCATTGTTACCATCGCAACGGTCGGCTATGGTGATTTTTTCCCGAAAAGCCCCGGCGGTCGTTTTCTGGTGGGCTGGCCGATCATGGTTTTCGGCATCGGGCTTCTGGGCTACGCCCTTTCCATGGTGGCGGCTGCGCTGGTCACCTCCAAGACAAAGGAGATCAAGGGGATGTCAACCTTCAAACTGTCTGATCATCTGGTGGTATTCAATTTTGCCGGTCTGGCCAAGGTGGAGCGGATTCTTGAAGAGCTGGCACTGGACAGGGCCGTGGGCACAGCCATGCCGGTGATCCTGGTGGATGACCAGCTGGAAGAACTGCCGGTCGAGCTGCAGAAGCGTGGAGTCGGCTATGTGCGTGGAAATCCGACCCGTGACGAGACCCTGCAACGGGCCGGGATCGACATGGCCCGCCATGCGGTGGTCCTGACCCGCGACCAGTCTGATCCCGCATCAGACAATCTGAATGTAGCCATAGCCCTGGCCATTGAAGGGCGTTGCAGGCAGGTCAATACGGTGGTGGAGTGTATTGATCCGGCCTCGGAAGAGCTGCTGCGCAAGGCCGGTTGCGACCGGATTGTCTGTACCAGTCGATTTGATGCCCAGTTTCTCAGCCAGGAACTGCTCAATCCCGGCATTCAGGAGGTGTTGGGGGACCTGCTCAGTACCGGTCAGGGGCAGCAGCTCTATCTGGTGCCGGTTACCTGCGCAGGATCTTTTGAAGAGTTGAGCAAACGCTGCCGCAGCCTGGGGCATATTGCACTGGGTATCAGTTGCCCTGATGGAGGGGTACGGATGAATCCGCCTAGCGCCGAACAGATTGCTGCTGACTGCCGACTGGTAACTATCGGGGCATCCCGGCTGGATACGATCTGATAATGTCCTGCTAAAGCTTCTGGCGTACCTGCCATCCCTTCCAGAGCAGCCAGCCACCCCACAGCATGGCGGCCAGCATCAGCAGGCTGCCGATGCCGAATGATATCCGCGCCAGAGTGTGGTCATACTGCATCATGCCCAGTTTGCCCAGCAGTACCTCCCAGTCATGGTAATCCTCCACCTCGCTGCCGGTGACGCCTCCCAGCAGCATCAGCTGTCCGGCCCGGGCATCGTTGATGTAGGGAGCTATGTCAAGCAAGTTCTCCCCCAGCCACCAGGTACCGACTGCCGCGCCAAAACAGTCTCTTTGCCGGAGGAATGCGCCGATGACTATGGCGGGGACGATCAGTTGCCCCAGTGTGCCGCCAAGCACCTTCAGAAATTGCCCGAAGGGGCTGAAGAGTACGTGTCCGGCTTCATGGAAGACCAGATTGACACTGTGCTGCAGCCAGCTGGTGTCAGGAAAACTCAGGATTGGAGTAAAGATCAGCTTGATACCGTAGCCCGTCAGCAACGCCCCCAGAAGCATCTTGCTTCCGAGTATCATGCTGTTTTCACCCGTTTTGACATGGAACAGCAGCTGCCTGATGAAACCTGGCTCTGTCTGCAGCACCTGCTTTCTGCGGATTTCAGCCATGGCAAGCTTGGCAAAGATTACCCCGCAGTGGGGGCAACTGGTGGCAGGTTTTGAAATGGCCTCTTTGCATTTTGGGCAGATATCAAATTGCATGGTCTGTACCTCAGGGGTAGACTCTCACCACCTG
>CAZOTC010000020.1:0-21285 GCA_964582605.1 uncultured Geobacter sp.
CGGGATGTCAACGACTCCAACTTTTCGTTTGTCCTGCGTCCCAACATCCAGTTTTAAACAGATGCAAGCACCTGACCGATCCCGGCTGATTGCCGTTGCACTTTCCGGAGGCGTTGACTCCGCAGTCACTGCAGCCCTGCTGAAGGAGCAGGGCTATCCACTGGTGGGTGTCACCATGACCCTGCTGCCTGATGCCCCCAAAAACCAAGCCGCTGCACTGGTGGCCGACCATCTGGGAATACCGCTGCAGTACCTTGACCTGACCGCACCGTTTGAGCAACAGGTAGTCACCCCCTTCGTCAACAGCTATCTTGATGGTGAAACTCCGAACCCCTGCGTGCGATGCAATCGTCTGGTAAAGTTCGGCCTGCTTCTGGACAAGGCGCAGATGCTGGGAGCAGAGCGGCTTGCAACCGGACACTACGCCAGGGTGCTGCATGATACCGATGGTCAGGCCCACCTCTTTGCTGCCTGTGACCACCGCAAAGACCAGTCCTATTTCCTGGCTGCGATCGGGCAGAAGGCATTGCAGCGAGCACTGTTTCCTCTTGGAGAAATGAGCGGCAAGGATGAGGTGCGGCAACTGGCGCATCGTTTCGGCCTGCCGGTGGCTGCTGCAAAAGACAGCCAGGATGTCTGCTTTCTCCCGGACAGCGGCTACACTGATTTCTTGACATCCCGCCGGACGGCCCTCCCCTCACGGGGACTGATTGTACACCGTAACGGCCGGCTGCTTGGCCGACATAACGGCTTCTGGCGCTATACCGTTGGTCAGCGTAAAGGACTGGGGATTGCCTGGAGTGAACCGCTCTATGTGATTGAGATAAGTGCTGCACGAAATCGTGTGGTGGTGGCAGAAGAGCCGTATCTCTATGCATCCGGTCTGCTGGCCGACCAGACCGTCTGGTTCGGTCACCCGCCGGCTGCTCCGTTTGAGGCATGCTGCAAGATTCGCTACCGCCACGCCCCGGTTCCCTGCCGTGTCGAACCCCGGACCGGAGAGACGATGCATGTTGTTTTTCGGGATTCGCAGCGTGCTGTCACACCGGGTCAGACCGTCGTCATTTATCAGGGAGAGGAAGTGCTGGGGTCCGGCAGGATCATCGGGGCAGAACCGCCATGCTGACGGTGCATGACCGGGAGCGATACAGTCGACACCTGATGCTGCCCGAAGTTGGCGAAGCCGGCCAGGAACGACTCCTGAACAGCCGGGTACTGATCATCGGAGCAGGCGGCCTCGGCTCTCCCGTCGCCCTCTACCTCGCAGCAGCCGGGGTCGGCACTATCGGCATTGCCGATGGAGACTGCGTTGACCTGTCCAATCTGCAGCGGCAGATACTCCACAACCTTGCAGAATTGGGACAGCAGAAAACCGCTTCGGCTGCGCGGCGGCTGCGCGGCATGAATCCGGACTGCCGGGTGATAGAGATCCCCCTGATGTTGCATGAAGCAAATTTGCCGCAGCTGTTGCAGGAATATGACTTTGTGATTGATGCGACCGACAGCTTGAAGTCAAAGTTTCTGATTAACGATTGTTGCGTCAATCAGGGCATCCCCTTTTCCCATGGCGGCATTCTGCGATTTCAGGGACAAACCATGACCGTGCTGCCGGGACAGGCCTCCTGTTACCGCTGTCTCTTTCAAGAGCTGCCGCCGGAGGAAGAACTGCAGAGCTGTGAACGAGATGGAGTCATCGGAGTACTGCCGGGTATAATCGGCTCATTGCAGGCTGCTGAGGCGCTTAAGTACCTGCTGGGAATCGGCACACTGCTGACCGGCCGGTTACTCACTTTTGATCTGGCATGCATGCGTTTCCGGGAGGTACCTGTACCGGTCAATAAGCATTGTACCGCCTGCGGAACTCGTTAAGGAGGGGTTCAGCCTAGCTGCAGACGTTGGCTCTTACGATCGGATTTGTCTTTATACATCTGCCGGTCTGCTATTTTCATACTGTTTATCAACTCATCCGGGCGGGTGGCGGTTGCAAACCCCAGCGAGAGAGAGCGTGCAAAAAGTCCCAGATGCCGGTCAGATTCACAATTTTTCACCCGCTGGATTGCACTGACAACCGTTTCATGATCAGTGTGTGGCAGCAGTACTGCAAACTCATCACCACCGATCCTGGCGACCACATCACCGGAACGGAACGCTGCCAGCAGCACCTCTGCTGTCCCCTTGATCAGCTTGTCCCCCTCGTCGTGGCCTCGTGTGTCATTAATCGTCTTCAGTCCGTCAATATCGGCCATAACAATACTGACCGGGTACTCACGACTTGCCTCCAGCCGCTGCAACTCTGCGTCAAAGTAGGCTCGGTTGAACAGGCCGGTCAGGGGGTCGTGGGTTCCCAGATACTGCAGGTTTTCTTCGTACTGCTTGCGCTCGGAAATATCCTGTGAAACCTTCAGAAAACCGGTAACCTCGTTGCCGGCACCACGTAAGGGGCATATTTTAATCATTTCCCAGTAGATGGAGCCGTTTTTGCGTTTGTTTGCCAGCTCCCCCTTCCACTCGTTACCACTAAGGATAGTTTCCCACAGATCGGCATAGATTTCGGGCGGATTAAGTCCTGACTTAAGCAGGCCGGGATTGCGCCCCAACACCTCAGAAGCCTGATACCCGGTCATACGGCAGAACATGCTGTTGACATATTCTATCGATCCGTTCAAAGAAGTAATCATTACCGGCGCCGGGGCCTGCTCTACCGCCTGCGACAGCATCTGAATCCTTGCTTCCTGCTGCTGCAGCTTGCGTTTCAGCAACACGTAGTTGCTGCAGGTTTCGATTGCGGTAGCAAGCTGTGAAAAATCAACCGGTTTCTGCACATACTGATTGACTCCGAGCCTGATACACTCCAGAAGATATTCGGTATCACTGTACGCGGTCAGCATCACAATCTGGCTGTCTCGATCAAGCTGACGGATCTCACGGGCCATTTCCAGACCGTTCATCACCGGCATCATGATGTCGGATATAATGATATCAGGACGTTTTTCCCGATACAGGGCAAGCCCCTCCTGGCCATTTTCAGCAACAAAAAGTTCAGTTACAATCCGCTGCAGAATACGTGAAATCTGCTCGCGGGTAACCCGCTCGTCCTCAACGTAAAGCAGAGATATATCGTAATGTTCCATGGCAGACTTCATCGGTACTCCGTGACCGTAACAGGGCGCCTGAAAATTCTGTATGCAGTGTATCTGAACTTGAGCAAAACGCAAGGGGGCTGTTGTGGATTTAATTAGCCTGCAACGCTGTAATGACTACCGTGAGACAACCCTGAAAGAGCAATTGACCAATTTGCTGCAGCCTCTTGGCGGCATGCGGCAGTTTGTAAAACCAGGACAGCAGGTGCTGCTCAAGCCGAATCTACTGGCAGGCAAAACTCCCGAAGCAGCAGTTACCACCCACCCGGTGCTAGTAAAAGCAGTTGCAGAACTGGTACATGAAGCCGGTGGCGTGGCATGTATCGGCGACAGCCCCGGTATCGGCTCATTTGAACGGGTTGCAGCCAAAACCGGCATGCATGGCTGTGGAGCACGGCTGGTCCCGTTTGACGGGACACGCAGGGTGGAGCGAGCCGGCACCTTTCGCCAGCTTGAACTGGCAACCGCCTACCTCGATGCTGATGTTGTCATCAATCTGCCCAAACTGAAAACCCATGAAATGATGACCCTCACCTGCGGTGTCAAAAACCTCTACGGCGCCGTTGTCGGCCCTGCCAAGGCCGGGTTGCACCTGACCGCCGGACATTCCAAGCAACTGTTTGCCGGCCTGCTGCTTGAAATCGCCCAGGCCAGGCCAGTGGCGTTGACTATTGTGGACGGCATCGTTGCCATGGAAGGCAACGGTCCCAACAGCGGCACACCGCGCCAACTGGGGGTACTGATTGCCGGCGAAAATCCGGTGGCAGTGGATACTGTCGCAGCCCGATTGGCCGGCATCCCCCCGGAACTACTGCCGGTTGAACAGGAGGCTCGCCGCAGGGGGTTGTCCGGAACAGAACCTGACCAGATCTCCACAACCGTTGATCTGTCACAGCTTGCGGCTAAACCGCCGTTTCTGCTCCCTGATGGCCTGGATATCCAGTTCGGACTGCCCGGCTTCCTGAAGGGCTTGCTTCGCAACCATCTGACGCCGTTGCCTGCTGCAGACACGTCCCTCTGCACTCGTTGCGGCATCTGCCGTGATTCCTGCCCGCCTGCCGCGATTACTATCACAAAAAACGCCCTGAAGGTTTCTTCAGGGCGCTGTATCCGTTGCTGGTGCTGTCGGGAACTGTGCCCGCAGCATGCCATGTCGTTAAAAAAAGGAGTACTCCTGAAAATGATCGAACGATGGAGATAGCCTCTCTTTGCTTCTGCTAGCCTTCGTCGTCATCACCGACCGGTATCTCACGGTAGGCCCGATCCTCTTCAATCCGACGGGTCTGGGCCTGGAATTTCTCCAGATCAGACTTGCACTTGACACAGTGCCGGGTAAAAGGCAGTACCTTCAGACGCCCCATCGGTATCTCCTCATCACACTCTTCGCAGATACCATACTCCCCTTCAGCAATGCGCAACAGTGCTTCATCAATGCTGTGGACCTTCTCCCGGTCGCGGTCATTCAATAACAGTCCAAGCTCACGATCACGCTCTGATGAGGCCTGATCATAGATATCACCGGTCGGCTCTTCACCGACAGAGGCCTCAGACCCCTTCTTGATCGAGCGTTTGATCTCAAGCAGGGTCTGTTCCTTCATGGCGAGCAGAATCTGCTGAATCTCTTTCCATTTACCACCGCTAGCCGGCAGTGCAGAAGCAACGGCTTCAGACTCAACACACGCGGCCTGAACCGGATCAGTCGTCATCGTCGGTTCTGTGACCTTTTTAGCAGCCGTCTTATCAGACTTTGATGCTGCTTTGACAGATACGGCACCACCTACATCTTTTGATGCCCGGGAAGAGCCGGATGCTGCTTTTGGGGCAGGAGTCGGTTCCTGGGCCGCTTTCTTAACGGTCTTACTGGTTGCCATAGGTAACATGCTCCATCAAACAACAGGTAGTGGACAAGAAACTTTCGTCGATTTAAAGGGGCAAACCAGTACCAGAAAAGCCCTGTATTGTCAAGGCAAAGCTTGTTATAGTAGACTGCTGCAACACATTGACAATGGTGCTTGACCCCACAGCTACGGCATTATAAAGAATACCAAGCAGAATCACAGAATTATCGAACGCTTCACTCAGGGGAGTAACAAGCCAATGCATGGATTCAAACTCTTTACCGTTCTCTGCATGACAGGTCTTTCCCTGCTGCTCGGCTCTTGTGGCGGAGGTTCCGGCTCAGCTGCACCAACGACACCGGGCACCACCGCTGATATTTCAACTCCCGTCACCACACCACAGACATCCTATACCCCGGTTCCCCTTAGCAGTCCCAAACAGCTTTGTATTTACTACGGCGATCCACTGAAGGTTAATGGCGCAGCTACCGATGCAATCTCGGTTGCGCAGCTTGCCCACTGTCAACTGGTGGTTTTAGGTGACGGCATTTTAGGTATGACCGCAGCCCGCCAGTCGCAAATAGCTGCTCTCATTGCGACATTAAAGAGTTCTGGGACTGCTGTCTTTGGTTACATCGATCTGGGAGTAACGACACAAAACCTGAATCTTGCCTTAATCCAGCAACGGGCCCTGTCATGGAAGGCATTGGGGGCAACCGGCATTTTTCTTGACGATGCCGGGTATGATTACGCTGTCACCCGTCAGCGGCAGACAACTGCCGTTACAGGAATTCACGGTCTTCAGCTGCCGGTGATGGTGAATGCCTGGAACCCTGACGACATTCTGGGAGGGCTTGATGAGCGGGGTGGAGCAGCCGGCAGCCCTCTGACTGCCGGTGACTGGTTTCTTTTGGAAAACTGGATTCTTAAGGCAGGTGCAACAAACAACCTTGATACAGACATGCAGCGCCTGACAAAAGCCGTTTCCCTGGCATCTCCCCTGAAAGTACATCTTGCCGGGCTTTCGACAAACAATGTCGCCTACACGAGTAAGGCAGACGAGACCACCTTTGACTTTTCCCAGGCATTCTGGGCTGCGGTCATGGGTGGACTTTCCGCATGGCAGTGGACAGACAGCCAGTACTCTGCAGCCGATAACGTTCTCCACAACTATACCATCCCGCCGGTACCGTCAGTTTCTTTCACCGAAGCGACAACCCGAACCGGCACGCAATCGTATTCACGGCGACTGGATTCAGGCAAAGCAGTTGTCGTGACTCCGACAACAGCAGGCATCTACTGAAAATCTCATCAGAATCAGAAAGGAACGGGGAGTTTGCAAACAAAAAAAAATGTCAACATCCTGCTGTTCCCGATAATCGTATCACTAGGCATGACTCTGCTGCTCTCCTTGCCAGTGCAACTAGCAGCTGCAACAGACAACTCTCCTCTCAGTATCGCCTTTTACTACGCCACCAGGCCTCCACTGAATGAACTGCAGGCCTTTGATATCGTAGTGGTGGATCCCGATGCTGTCGGCATTGCACCGCAGGCATATAAATCAAACCATAGTGAGCTATTTGCCTATATCAGTATCGGCGAGGCTGATCCTGCACGCAGTCATTTTAAACAGATCAAGCCGGAATGGCTGATCGGCGAAAATCCGTCCTGGAAGAGTAAGCTGGTTGATCTTGCAAACCCTGCCTGGCGAAACTTCTTCCTGGATCAGGTCGTGGAGCCGCTCTGGCAGGCCGGTTACCGGGGATTTTTTTTGGATACACTGGACTCATACCAGCTGGTCACCGACAAGAAACGACACCCGGCATTAACGTCCGGGCTAGTTGAGATCATACGCGGCATCAAACAGCGGCACCCTGAGGCCCGCCTGATTCTGAACCGCGGCTTTGAAGTGCTGGACCGCGTTAAGGATGTCGCCTTCGCAGTTGCCGCAGAATCGCTTTTTCAGAATTTTGACCCCGCAACCGGCGCCTATGGTGACGTAAACGAGAACGACCGTCAGTGGCTGCTGAGCAGATTTGCAGAGGTGCGCAAGGCCGGTTTGCCGGTGATTGCTATTGAGTATGTTGCTCCAAAAGACCGCAATCTGGCCCGAAAGACCGCTGAGAAGGTCAAGGCGCTGGGATTCACTCCCTGGGTGACCGACAAGGACCTCGCCTCACTGGGGATTGGAACCGTTGAGGTACTGCCGCGTAGGATCCTCGGGCTGTATGACGGCAGCGAAGGGCCTGACCCGATTTACAGCAATCTGCAACGTTTTGCCGTTATGCCGCTCAATTACCTGGGGTACGTAACGGAGCTGCATGACCTGCAGAAACCGCTTCCATCAGGAATATTGAAAGGGCGTTATGCCGGCATTCTGGTCTGGCCCAACGCCGACAGTTCAGGAGACAGACAGAACCTGTTACCCTGGCTGGTACGCCAGAAAGAGGATGGTGTACCATTACTCTTTCTCGATCGGTTCGGTGTACCGCCGCAGCAGTTTGCCAAAGCGATGGGAGGCAGCCTGGGTTCCTTCCCGGCCAGCGGAACGAAGCTGACAATCCTGACCCAGGCACCGATGGTCGGATTTGAAAAAAAGATTACTCTGCCCAGAGATCAGGTTATCCCGCTCCGTTTTGACCAGAGTGAACCACTCCTGACCCTGGGGAACAGCTCAAGGGGGGTCATCAGCGAATCAATCGCATTAACGCCATGGGGCGGCTATGCGTTGTCACCGTTTGTTGTAAACGAGCTGATCGATGAACGCTCGCACTGGATCTTCGACCCGTTCACCTTCTTTTCCAAGGCGTTGCGACTTGGGAGACTGCCTGCTGCCGACACCACCACCGAAAACGGGGTACGGCTGCTGCTCTCCCACATCGACGCCGATGGCTTTGAGAGCCGGGTTGAACGCCCTGGCGGGCCTTTGGCGGTAACCGAACTGCGGGAGCGTATCCTCAAAAAATACCGGATACCGACAACCTATTCCGTGATCACCAGCACCCTGGGGGATCACGGACTGAACCCGAAACAGGCTCCGGTTTTACAGGCCGAGGCCCGCGAGATATTCAGGTTGCCGTGGATTGAAGTCGGCAGCCACACCTTCTCCCACCCTTTTTACTGGAAAGAGACAGAGGTGACCCGGCGCGACTATACCGCACAGTATCTGCCCCTGCCCGGTTATCAGTTCAACCTGGAGGCGGAGATTCCCGGTTCAATCCGTTTTATTGAACAGCAGTTGGTACCACCTGGCAAAAAGGTACGCCTGCTGCAATGGACCGGCAACTGCCTGCCTGATGCCGCTGCGGTCGCACTGTGCTATCGCAGCGGCGTCGGCAATATCAACGGTGGCGACACCAAGATAACCGAGACGACCCGTTCACTGACTGCAATTGCCCCTTTGGGAGTATTCCGTGACGGCTGGTTTCAGGTCTTTGCGCCCAATCAGAACGAAAACGTCTACACCAACGACTGGACCGGGCCGTTCTACGGGTATCGCCGGGTGATCGAGACCTTCCGTCTGACAGATACGCCACGCAGGTTGAAACCGATCAATATTTACTACCATACCTATTCAGTAACCAAAGAGGCGGGTCGGCGTGCGCTGGAAGATGTCTACAACTGGGTCCTGGCCCGGAACCCTCATGCCATCTACACCTCTGACTATGTTGACAAGGTGCTTGATTTCAACCGCACCGTGGTTGCCCGTTCCGGCGCCGGCTGGCTGATCCGCAACAGGAGCGATTTGCGCCAGCTGCGCCTCCCAATCAGTGCCGGCTACCCTGATCTGGCAGCTAGCCGCGGGGTGATCGGCTTCTCTGACCATAACGATCAACGCTACATCCATCTGGCTCCGGGTGGCGAGGCCCTGCTGACAGTAACCGACACAGCGCCGAAGCGCCCCTGGCTGGCTGCAGCAACAGGCCGGACAGACAGTTTTTCATGGACAGCGACCGGCATGAAACTGACCATTACCGCCCACACTGACGGGTATATCCGTTTTGATGGTGCCGCAGGCTGTAAACTTCTTTCGCATGGTAGGCCCCTGAACGCAAAACATGAACAGGGCACGCTAACGGCACAACTTGTAGCAGGGACTCGTGGCCTGGAACTTGTTTGCCCATAAACGCCAGAGCACGCGGGAACGTTTTGCCGGCCCGCTGGCTATCGGCGGGCTGGCCGGGGTCGGCCTCTTGCTGCTGGTAGTGCTGTATCCGGAAAAAAGCCTTCTGAAACTGCTGTCTGCTCCAGAGGTAAGCAGCCCGGCCCAACAGCGCTATCTGGAGGCGTTGGTACAGTTGAGAAACGGAGACACGGAACTGGTGATCCCTCTGGTGCGCAGCTACCTGGATGCCGGTTGCACCGATAAGGCGGCCAGGGCCCTTGGCTATCAGCAGGGTTCAGCATCACGGGAACAGACGAAGGCGATCGCGATACTGCGCTATCAGCTGAGACAACAGCAGCTTGAATTCATGCTGACAGACGAACCGGGATGGGAAGAGGCCCGGCAGCGCTATGCCGATCAGGTTGAGCTGTTGCGACAGGCCGGGGCATCTCCCCGGGAATTGGGTCAGTACCTGGTCGATGCCCGCAGACTCGGTGACCAGAAGACGGTCAAACGGATTGAACAACTGCTGGGAACAGCAGCTGAAACCGGGACTGACGCAGCCTCCTCTGAAGCTGTTGCACGTATCGCCCTCGGCAAAGGAGACTACCGTGGGGCTGCAGCTACCTATTTCAAGGCGATGCAAAACGCACCTTCCCAGGATGCAAAGCGGACCTTTTTCCTGTCCGGCCTGCGCACACTGCAATCCGGCAACCTGCCGCATGAGGCACTGGATGCTGCTGATCGCTATCTGGGTGGCCTTAAAGATGACCGTCAGCTGTTACTCTACCTGACTCGCCTGGCCTTGGCTGCCAACCGCCCAGACCGCGCCCAGCGCTATATCCGGCAAGCGCTTGGTATGACAGCGGACAGCCCGCAGCAGGTACAGGCGCCATGAACCCTGCTGCAGCAAAAATCACTGCAGCTGTGCTTGTGCTGGGCCAGCTGTTTGCAGGAAACGCGCTGGCAGCACAGCCTGCAGCATCACTCCCGGAAATCAGAGCACTCTTTGAGCAGGAACTGTTCGAGCTGGCCCATACGGTTTTTCTTGCCAACGGCAAACCAGTCGAAGCCCTGGCGGTGGCAGAACGGGCGATCAGGGCCCGCCCGTCAGACAAAGTCTGGCGCAAAAAGGCTGCCCAGACTGCTGAATGGGCCGGCAGACCTGATCTTGCGCTGGAACAATGGTTTTATCTGGGCCAGCAGGGAAGCCTGGAAGGCAGGCAATCCGCATTACGTCTCTCCCGCGCTTTGCAGGAATTTCCACTACGTAAACAGTTACTTGAACAGGCCATCACAGACGGGACTGCTGATCCTGCGCAGCAGCTTGAATATCTGACGGTGGCTGAGGGTATGGGGCTTCCCCAGGATGTTTACGCCCTGCTTGCCTCGGGCAAGCTGGGCGGCTTCGATCAGGCCTGGAGTCTGACCGAACAGGCACGGCTGGCCGAGCATCTGGGACGCCCTGTCGAAGCGGCCAAGGCATGGGAACAACGAGCAACCCTCAAACCGTTGGGACCGGATGAGTCGTTAAAGCTGGCATCGCTCTGGTATGGCCAGGGTGATACGACGCGGTCGTGGCACGCCTTGCAGCTGGGTTCCCCCAACGCACCGGCGACCGCCACGGCGTTCTGGCGAAATTACGCCGACCTGGCCTGGGCTGTCGGAGACGGGGTGCAGACAGCCAGAGCTGCAGATCTTCTGATTCATGCCGGAACCGCCACCGAAGCAGATTATCAGCGGATGTTTGATCTATACGGGGCAACGGAGCCTCAACGGGCCTATGACTACGCGCTGCAGGGATGGAAAAAGTTTCAAAAGCCTGTATTCTGGTACGCCATGGCTGACTCGGGGCTGCGGAACGGACGGGGCAGGGATCTGGCTCTCTTCCTCAAGGGACTGGACCCGGAAGGACGCAGCCGGCTTGCACACGATGCCCGTTCCTGGATGGCCATGGCTCAGGTCTACCGCCAGACCGGCAACCTGCAGTCCAGTGTGACTGCTGCACGGATAGCGACCCGGCTCGCTCCTGCCGACCCTGACCTGCTTGGCGCGTACCTTTGGCTGCTGGTGGATCTGAAGCAGATTTCCGAGCTGCGCCACCTCGTGCTGAACTGGGAAGGACGGATCAGCACCATGCCGGAACTCCGCGAGCCTCTGGCTGCCGCCATGGTACTGCTGGGAGACGCCCCCAGGGCATTGCGACATTACCGGCTGCTTGCCTCTCAACGGCAGGGAGATCCTGCCTGGCTCGCCTCTTTTGGCGATGTTCTGGAGCAGGCAGGCTACCCTGAAGTTGCCTGGAAAGTGCGGCACAGGGCGCAAACGCTGGTGCTTACGCAGCTACGGCAACAGAATAACCAACTGGAAAATGCCCGGCGCACCCTGCTGATTCAGGCTCAATTGATGATGCACCTTAAGCCGGGTGATGCCCTTTCAGCCACAATCCGGAGAATCGCTGCTGCACGTCAGGATGATTTTGGCAACGAACTTATCCTTGGCTGGGCCATGACAACCGGCCAGCCGGATCTTGCCCGTTTCTGGTATTGGCGCTGCTTTGCACGGGCCGCACAGAGACCGGAATGGGCACACCTGAGCTTTGCCCTGGAAGAAAACGACAGGACCGCCATTGGTGATCTGGTTGAGGCGCACCTCGATCGCCTTCCCTATCGTGATGCTGTTGAGGGTGCCAGAAGAGCAGGAATGACCTTGCTCTCCCAGCAGCATGCCTTTGACCGGTTTCAGATTAATGACAGCGACCATCTGCTGGACAAGCAGCTCAGGGACCTGTATGAACAACATCCGGCACGGCTTCGCTATGACATCTCGGTTCAAGATCGCAGTGGCGTCGGGCTGCTGGAGCAGCAGCTGCTTGCCGAACTGCCGCTTTCAAACCGGATCAGACTGAAGCTCAATCTTCTGAATACGGATATCAGCCATCTGAAAACCGGTGTACTGGGAGTTTATACCAGCAGTATCCAGTCTGCCCAGCTGGGCCTTGGTTACCGCCATTCCGCCGGTACCGCCTCATTGGCTGCCGGTGCTCGGGATGCGCTGTACCGCTATCCTTTCGCCCTGTTTGCCGGTGATCTGCGGCTTGATTCACGGCTTGTGCTTGACACCTCTCTGGGCGCAGGAGTAACGGCAAATGAGACTGTACCGCTGTTGATCGGCGGAATGAAGGATGAGGCGACGCTCGGCGTCTCTCTGCAGTTAAGTGCACGGGACACCGTTCGGCTGCGGACAGCACTGTTCAGGTTCATGGACCAGAATCGCTATCGCCTTGGAAGCGGGGCAGCAGTCGATCTGGAATGGGGGCATCGTCTCACAGTGGCCTGGCCTGATTTCACTGCGCGTCTGTATGGCGGATACCACGACCATCATGCCACAGGAGTACCGATTGCAAAGACCCGTGCCCTTATTCCTAAAGGAAGTAAACAGGATGACGCACAGTTTTTCATTCCGAAAAGTTTTGGGCAAATTGGTGCCGGCGCTGCTTTCGGACAAACATGGAAAGAAACCTACACCAGAGAGTGGAAAGGATTCGGGAGTCTTGACAGTTGGTGGAACAGTGTCAGCGGCATCGGCTTTCACTATGAATTAGGAGTCGTCGGGCCGCTGTTCGGCCTGGATGCACTGATGTTTGCACTTTCACAAGAAAGCGGTGCCTTTGGCAACAGCAGCCTGTCATCGCGCTTTGACATGCTGTACCGCTATTATTTCTACTGATTACGCACCGCAACTGCATTTGACAGGAGGAAACCGTATGATCAGCCTGCGTCTTGTTCTGCTTGCCACAGCCCTTGTACTGTCCTTTGGCTGCACCACCATCAACCAGTCTGCCCGCCAGGAAGTCCCGTTTGATCAGGAATGGGCGGTTCTGCCGTTCCTGAACAATACCGAGACACCTTATGCCGGAGAACGGGCAGAATCTGTTGCCGTTGCCCTGCTCTACGCACGCGGTGTATCTAAACTGGCCAGCTACCCAAACGAAAAACGCGAGGATGACCTGCTGACTGATCGCGGCACAAAACGGCGGCAGGAGGCGCTGGAATGGGCCAAGAGAAAGGGGCTGAGGTACGCACTGAGCGGAACCGTCACCGAATGGCGTTACAAGGTCGGACTTGATGGAGAGCCGGTGGCCGGGGTCACCTTACAGATACTTGACCTGCAGGATGGCGGCGTACTCTGGTCAGGCAGCGGCAGCAAAAGCGGCTGGAGCCGTGATGCCGTCAGCGCTGTCGCCCAGCAGGTCATGGGTAAACTGATAGACTCCATCCCGGCCCGGTCAGCGGTACCGGCCCTCTGACGCTTCACCACGACGGAGTAAAACCATGCTCGGATTTCCAGTCTATCGCACTGTTGTCACGCTGCTGGCAGTAATCGCCTTATCCGCTTCCGGCTGCAGCAAAGAAGCGGTGAACGGGTCAGGGAATGCAGCGTCCGATGCGAAGCCGGCACCGACAGCCCCGGACAGCACGCTGCAGGTCTTTACCGGTGATGAGTCCGCTGTCGTAAAAGATCTTGAAACCACCTACGCCGTTGAAGAGACAACCAAGGTGATCAAGGCCGGCATCACCACCTTCAATGGAAAATACACGTTTGATCAGGTTAATAGCGATATTGACCCGGACGACACCTTTGTCCCTGAAGTGGAGGCCCATTTTCAGGCCGACAACTACCCCGAAGACGGCCTGAAGACAAATGCCGCGCTCCGTCTGCGCGGCAGCAGCTCACGACTTGCGGTTCAGAAATCATACCGGGTCAAGCTCACCAAGGGGCTGCCGTTATGGCGGGGCGAGGGGACCCTGCAGCTCAACAAACATCCCTGGGACCTGACCCGTGTGCGTAACAAGCTGGCCTTTGACCTGTTTCGGGAGATCCCCTATCTGCCAAGCCTGCGCACCCAGTTTATGCAGGTGACCATCAACGGGGCGGATTTTGGCTTGTTTACCCATGTCGAAAAGATGGACGGCAACTATCTTGCCAACCGGGGACTGGCCACAGACAGTAATATCTACAAGGCGAATGAATTTGACTTCCGCTCTGTTGCCGCGCTTACCCTTGATGCAACCGGCAATCCGGTTGACAGTGTCGCGTTTGAACGGGTACTGGAGCTAGAAAACAACAACAAGAACCACACCCGACTGATTGAGATGCTGGCTGCGGTAAATGATGAAGAAAAACCGTTTGATACGGTTTTTGACACCTATTTTGATCGAAACAACTACCTCGCCTGGCTGGCAGTAAATATTCTGACGGGAAATTTCGACACCAGAGACCAGAATTTTGCCCTTCATCAGCCCAAAGGCACCAGCAAATTCTATTTCATCCCCTGGGATTATGACGGTGCCTTCGGCTTTGACCGCCAACCGGATATTGCTGCTGCCGGCAACCTCTATGCCCCCTGGCAGCTTGGCCTGAGCAACTGGTGGGATGTTCCGCTGCACCGCCGTTTTCTGATGAACCAGCGCAATTTTGCCGACCTCAAACGGGCTGTTGAAATCCTGTATGCAACCTATCTGACTGAGGCGAAGATCAAACGTTTGCTGGACCGTTACCGTCCGCTGGTTGAGCCTCTTGTTACGCAACCACCCGACCTTGACAACCTGCCGACTGTGGGCAGCGGACGACTGGAAGAGTGGAAACAGGAATACGAACGTCTGGTAACGACCGTCCGGAACAACTATGATCGTTATCTTTCCTCACTGGAAAAGCCGATGCCGTTCTGGCTGAGCAGTCAAGTATCCGGAAACCTGTTGCGTCTGACATGGGATGCATCTATCGATCTGCAACAGGATAGTGTGACCTACAGCGTACAGGTTGCCGACAACCCTGACTTTACGGCGCCACTCTACGCTGCGACAGGAGTTACCGCTCTTACGATCGAGATCCCCAGGCCGGCCCCGGGCAGCTACTTCCTGCGCGTCACTGCCAGAGACAGCAAAGGTTATACGCAAGAGGCATACAACCGCTACGACCAGGGAGCAAAAGCCTATTATGGAGTCTTGCGCTTCGAATTGCAGTGACTGCCGGATGATTCCGACAGCACAGGCTGAACAGAGGTTCTGATCTGATGAAGAAACCGTTTTCCATCACGCCATCCCGACTGCTGCAATTTATGCGAGGAGACCACCAGCAGTCAGGTGACAGTCGTTGGATGTGGCTTGAGGTCATCGTCATCACGCTCGCCATACCGCTAGCCGGTCTCCTGTTCAACCGTGAAGACCCGCTTTTTGTCAAGGCCGACTTTCCCTGGCTCTGGTTCGGCCCCCTGCTGGTGGCCCTGCGCTACGGCATAGCACCGGCCTTGAGTTCGGTATCACTGTTGGCCCTGTTCTGGTTTGGCTGTTCGCTTGGCGGCTTGATCAACACCAGCTTTCCCTTGCACTTCATGCTTGGCGGTGCTCTTCTGATGCTGATCGCCGGGCAGTTCAGCTCAATCTGGTCAACCCGGCTGCGGCGTTCTGACCAGCTTTCCCGCCATGCCTCCGAGCGATTCCAGCAGCTCTCCCGGGCCTACTTCATGGTCCGCCACTCCCATGACCGGCTTGAACAGAATCTGGTCAGTCGTCCGGTTACCCTGCGGCAGGCCATGATGGAGTTGAGACGTCTGCTGGCCGATGGCAGCGGGGCATTCACCAGAGAACTGGCCGGAGAGCTTATGGTCATTCTGGCCCACTACTGCTCCCTCTCCAGCGCCGCCCTCTATGCCGTAGAAAACGACAGACCTGCCATAATTCCGCTGGCGCAATGCGGCAAAGGGGCACCCTGCCGGCCGGACGACCTGCTGTTGAAATCCGCACTTGAGTCAGGCACCACCGCCTATCAGACGGCAAACCGGCTTTCCGACGACCAGCACAGCAGCTACCTGGTGGCTGCCCCGGTGCGAACCAGCAGTGGCCGGATTCTCGGAGTGCTGCTGATAAGCGACATGCCGTTCATGGCGTTACACCGGGAAACCCTGCAGATCCTTGGCGTGCTTTTGGCCTATGCTGCTGATCAGGTTGAGGCAGCCGGAATTGCCAGAAGCATCACGACGATCTACCCGGACTGTCCACTGGTTTTTGGCTCGGAGCTGGTCAAGATGGCACACATGAAACGTGACCTTGATATTGTGAGCATCCTCACCGTCATCAATCTTAAGCCGAATCCTCACCTCAATGAACTTTGTCTGTTGCTCGAACGTCAACAACGGGGGCTGGATCACGGCTGGCGGCGCGACCTCGGCTGGGGCGTACAGTTTGTGACCTTAATGCCGTTTTCAGGGCCTACTGCGCTTGAAGGCTACCAGACCCGTCTGAATGGCGTATTACAAAGCCAGTTCAGCATCACCTTGCAGAGTGCCGGCATCAGCTTCCGCTATGCAGTTGTCTCTGGTGAGGAGCCGGTAGTCCAAATAGCCAATCTGCTGATGGAGGATGCATGAGCGCACTCAAACTGCTTCTCTATGGTCTGTTGAGTGAACAGTCAGCAGTGTTGGCGATATTTGGCCCTCAGCCAGACTGGCAACGTGTTCTGCTTTTTCTGACCGGCCATCTGATCGCCTCTACCCTGTTCTCCCTTTTGATGACCCTCAATTTTCCTAAACGCTACAGCACACCTTACAGAGCGGTCTTTGCCCTGTTTTTCTGTTTTAATTTTTTTGTGCCTGGCTTTGGAGCTGCAGGCACTCTACTGATTTTACTCTATTTTAAAAAACATCTGTACAGCGGAGAACGTGCCGAGTTCTCCAACGTACCGTTACCGCCTTTTTTGGCGGAATCTTCCGAACTGGGAGCCGGCATGGGGGAAGGAGGTGCCTGGTCACGCCTGAGAACCATCGGCCTTCCCCGTGAACTGCGCCTGAAGGCGCTGCTGTCCGTTGGCACCGGCGGCGGCGGGAACGCCAGCCGTTTGCTGCAGCACGCCACCGGAGACGCTGACGATGAGATTCGTCTTTTGGCATTCAATCTTTGCGAACGCCAGGAACAAAAGATTCAACAGACCATCTCAGCTGCACTGGAGGCGTTAAAGACCGCAGAGACGCCGGTGTTAAGGGCGTCTATCTGCCGGAATCTGGCCTTTTCTTACTGGGAAATGGTATATAGCGCCCTGGCACAGGATGACCTGCGCAGTTTTTTTGTTGAACAGGCTGCCAAATACGCTGAGCAATCCCGGCTGTACGGAGGAGAAGACCCCTCTTTGCATATCCTGGTTGCACGAATCCACCTGCAGAAGCATGAGTACCAGCCGGCAGATGTTGCCATTCATGCTGCCCTTGCAGCAGGAGCAGACCCTCTCAAGGTGGTACCCTATCAGGCAGAGCTTGCCTTCCACGCCCGTGACTTCAAAAGTGTACGCAGGCTGTTGATGCAGGATGCCACCATCCGTTTCAGGCCATGCATTGGTCAGGTGGCCCAATTCTGGGGAGCCCGTTGATGAGCAACAAGCTGCCAAAAGCCGGACAGGTTGATGTCATGCTGCTGCTTGAAGGGACCTTTCCTTACGTCAGTGGCGGTGTATCAAGCTGGGTTAACCAGATTATCAGAGGCTTTCCTGAGCTGGATTTCGGTGCTGTCTTCATCGGCAGCAAAGCAGGAGAGTATGGTGCTATCAAGTACGAATTACCTCAGAACTTGAAGCATCTGCAGGTCCATTACCTGCACGATGAGCATACGACCCCTCCCGTGGTACCGTGCCCGGGTGACAAGCGAGGGTTTGAAATCCTGCAGCAATTGCACGGCTGGTTTACCAACCCGCATCCCGACGGTCTGCCCGCTGAACTGAAACAGGTCTCGTTCTACCTGAACAGCGTGGGAGGGGTGGATTACTCACAGTTTCTGTACGCCCACCGTTCCTGGGACTATATCTGCACCCTCTATGAACAGCGCTGCAAGGATCCTTCTTTTGTGGACTACTTCTGGACTGTACGCAACATGCACAGCCCGATCTGGCAGCTGGCCGGCATTGCAGGCAGCCTGATTCCGGCCAGGGCCTACCACACGGTCTCAACCGGCTACGCCGGATTTCTGGGGGGGTTGCTGCATCACCACACCGGCCGTCCCCTGTTGCTTTCAGAGCACGGCATCTACACAAAGGAACGCCGGATCGACATCTTTAATAATGAATGGATTCAGGACAACCGCAATGCGCTGCAACGTGATCTGACGGAAATAAGCTACTTCCGCGATCTCTGGATCAGGTTTTTTGAAACCATGGGGCGCTTCTGCTATGACGCAGCCAACCGGATCGTGTCGCTGTATGAAGGGGTACGCCAACGTCAGATTAGTGATGGAGCGCCGCCGGAAAAGATAACCGTGGTTCCCAACGGCATTGATCTGGGCCGTTTTGCCCCGCTACGCAGCCGCCGCCCCGCAACCCCTCCCCCGATACTTGCGCTGCTGGGGAGGGTCGTCCCTATCAAGGATGTCAAGACCTACATCCGGGCGATCCGGATTCTGACGTCTCATATCCCTGATCTGGAAGGCTGGATTGTGGGGCCGGATGATGAGGACCCCGAGTACGCTGCAGAGTGCCGGGCATTGGCACAAAGCCTTGAAATTGCCGACAAGGTGCGCTTCACCGGCTTCATGAATCCGGTGGAACTGTTTCCACAGATCGGTCTGCTGGTGCTTTCATCCATCAGCGAGGGACTGCCGCTGGTCGCCCTGGAAGGGTTTGCCTCCGGCGTACCGTTGGTGGCAACCGATGTCGGTTCCTGCCGTCAACTGGTTGAAGGGGTTGGGGATGAAGACCAGGCCCTCGGCGTTGCCGGCGGCATCGTACCGATTAACAATCCACAGGCCATTGCCGGAGTCTGTCGCCGGTTGTTGCAGGATCCGGATGCCTGGAAACGGGCAAGTCAAGCAGGGATCACACGGGTTGAGACCTTCTACACGCAACAGCAGATGTTTGCCCGCTACCGGGAGCTGTATCAGGAGGCACTGACCTAAATGGCCGGCATCGGTTTTGAACTTCGAAAGCTGATGAAGGGTAACAGCTACAGTTCGCTGGTGTTGGCTTATGCCTACGCCGGCATCATCAGCTCCGGCCCCTGGATACTCTCAATCATCGCAGTTCTGCTGATCGGGGTCATTTCCCTGCCGGTGGTCATACCGGCACTGCTGGTGTCCAAGTTCCAGACCGTGGTCACCTATCTGATCGCCTTCAGCCTGATCCTGACCGGCCTGATCCAGCTTTCTTTTACCCGTTATTCGGCTGACCGGATCTTTGAAAAGGAGCATTTCCGCCTGCTGCCCAACCTGAACGGACTGCTGCTGGTGGTAATCCTGGTCAGCGGATCGCTCTCCTATCCGATCGGCCTGTTCTTCTTCCCTGATCAAAGTCTCTTTTTCCGGCTGCTGTTTGCAGCTACCTATGTAGTGTTAAGCTGCGTATGGGTCACGGCGATCCTGCTCTCCGGGCTCAAGGCCTATAAGGCGATCCTGATCAATTTTGCTCTGGGATACGGATCGGCCCTTCTGTTTGCCTTTTTTCTGCGTCACGGCAACCTGGAAGGCCTGTTGCTGGCCTTTCTTGCCGGGCAGTTTATCCTGCTGCTGGGGATGTTTCTGGTCATTTTCCGCGGGTATCCGTCACGGTTGTTCATTGAGTTTGACTTTATGGTCAAAGGGAGGATGTATCGTTCCCTGATGCTGACCGGACTGTTTTACAACCTGGGGATCTGGGTCGACAAATTCATCTTCTGGCTTCATCCGGTCACCGGTTCCACCGTTATCGGTCCTTTGCGGGCCTCCTTGGTCTATGACCTGCCGGTCTTCCTGGCCTACCTGGCCATCATTCCCGGCATGGCGGTCTTTCTGGTACGGATGGAAACCGATTTTGTGGAATACTATGACCGGTTCTACGATGCGGTTCGTGAAGGCGGGTCGCTCTCCTACATCCAGGAGATGAAGGACGAGATGGTACGGGTGGCACGGGAAGGGCTCTACGATATCATCAAAATTCAGGCCATAGCCACGATCGTGGTGATCGTGGCCGGCCGACAACTGCTGCAGTGGGCAGGCATCTCGGAGATTCATCTGCCGCTGCTCTCAATCCAGGTGGTGGCAACCGGATTTCAGGTAGTACTTCTGGGGCTGCTGAACATTTATTTCTACCTTGACAAACGTAGCCGGGTGCTGCTCCTGACCGCCCTGTTTACGGCACTGAATCTGCTCTTTACCCTGATTTCAATCCGGATGGGACCCTATTTTTACGGGTACGGCTTTGCTCTGGCATTAATCATAACCATTGCAACCGGCATGGCCCTGCTGGATAACGATCTGGAACAGTTGGAGTACGAAACGTTTATGCTGCAATAACCGGCACCACCACTCCGACCGGTGTTTTTCAGGGCTTCAGCTCACTGAACCGCATGGTTCCACCATCCATGGGAACCTCAAGATGCAGCATGCCGTTCTGTACAAAAAAACCGGCAACACCCTGCAGCTGCCTGCTGAAACGCTGGTCAAGAGGGGCATTTTCCACCGGACAGGCCATCCTGGTTGAGGTCAGCGGACTGAAGCTGAGCGTGCCCTGGGCGATCCGGTAACTGCCGCCGCCACGATTACAGTCAAAGGTAACCTGTGCCTTGCCGTCAGCTGCCAGATACAAGGTAAAGCGCTTCGGGTCAGGCGATTGAAACGATTCCACCGGTGTCTCGGTCTGTTCCCAGCCCCACAACCGGTTAACGACCAGATCAGGGGCACTGAAACGGGGAGCAGGCGGTGCAGGCGGCGTTGTTGCGCAACCGGTCACACCCAGTAACAGAGCCATCAACAGCAGCATTACTTTTTGCATGGGTTTACTCCTCAATCATTTCTGCCACAAGGTCGTAATCTGACGAATCAACGATCTTGCAGCCGACAATATCGCCGACATCGGCATGTCCGGATGATATGTAGACCTGACCGTCAATATCCGGAGCCTGACGGCTGGTACGTCCCTTCAGGAGCAGCTCGGTCTCTTCGCTGTAGCCTTCTACAATCACCTGTTCGACCTGTCCCACCAACGCCCGATTTCGACGGAAAGAAACCCGCGCCTGAACCTTCATCAGCTTACGGTGTCGCTCCCGTTTGACCCGTTCCGAGACCTGATCCGGCATTTCGGCGGCCGGAGTGCCTTCCTCTTTTGAATAGCAGAAGACCCCCAGACGATCGAACTGGGCCTTTTCCACAAACTGGGTCAATGAGAGAAAGTCGTCGACCGTCTCGCCGGG
>CAZOTC010000021.1:0-20964 GCA_964582605.1 uncultured Geobacter sp.
CCTCCGGCGACCCGGCCCCCAGCCGGGAAGACCGCGAGATCACCCGCCGCCTGAAAGAGGCCGGTGAGATCCTGGGGGTCAGGGTGCTGGATCATATCATCATCGGTGACGGCAGCTACTACAGTTTTGTGGAGTCTGGGCTGCTGTGACACTACTGCGGGGGAGGCCATGTCTCCGATGTACCTCGTAACGTTGTATGCATAAGGTCCACTATGCCCGTTAAACGAATCTCCAATCTGCTGACCGGGGCAACGTCCGAAGAAATGAAAGCTGGTTTTGAGAGTATGCATACGGAAGAACCTCGCATAACGATGGAAAAAGTCTGTTATTCCGTGGGCGGCAGAACGATCCTGACCGATTTTGATCTGCTGCTGGAGCGCGGCGTCAACCGGACTATCCTGGGGGTGAGCGGTTCAGGCAAAACCACCATCCTGAAGCTGATTCTGGGGTTGATTCACCCGCAGTCAGGTCGTATTTCGATTAACGGTATGGAGATTACCGGCAGGCCTGAGTCGGAGTACCGGGAGCAACGCAAGAAGATTGCAATCGTGTTCCAGGGGGGGGCGCTGTTTGACTCCATGACCGTGGGGGAAAATGTGGGCTACCGCCTGTTTGAGGAAGGGCGACTGTCCCAGGCCGAGGTTGAAGAGATTGTGCGGGAGAAGCTCCGCTTTGTAGGTGTGGAGCCGGCTCTTGACCTGTATCCGGCAGAACTGTCCGGCGGCATGAAAAAGCGGGTAGCGATTGCCCGCGCCCTGGCTGCCGATCCGGAGTATATCTTCTTTGATGAGCCCACCACCGGGCTGGACCCGATCGGCGTCTACAACATTGTCAGCCTGATGAACCGGTTGCAGCAGGCGGGCAAGACCACCCTGATGGTGACCCACGATCTGCCGACAGCCTTTGCGACGTCGCAGCGGTTCTCCCTGATCCATGAGTCACGGCTGGCCTTTGAAGGGACAGAGGAAGAGCTGCGCAGCTGTCCGTTGCCCAATGTCCAGGAATTTCTGCAGCCAACGGACAAGTCGTTGTTTGTGTGATACATAGGTACGTTCTTATGAAGATAGCGCTGTTACTGTTTGTCCTGTTTCTGTCTGCAGGCTGCGCCCACAAGCCGCTGTATGAAAAGGATTACCAGCAGTGGTGGTGCGAAAAACAGGGTGGCGAGCTGGAACACCGGTTGCCTGACAAGACACGGGTTGACTGCCTGACCGGAGGGTATGCAGTTGAAGTGGAGTATGCCCCGAAGTGGGCCGAGGCCATCGGGCAGGCGCTTTATTATGCCCAGAAAACCGGACGCAAACCGGCGGTGCTGGTGATTGTCCGTGACAAGGATGACGAACGGTTTTTGAAGCGACTGCGGTCGGTTGCCAAAGAACAGGGGATCAAGGTCTGGACCGTGCGACCCGCTGATCTTGACTGAGACGGAAACGGATGGAGAAAGACAGCTATGGAACGAAGCAATCAGATCGGCTGGGCCCAGGTACGGGCCGGGGTGTTTATTCTGATCACCCTGCTGCTGGCGGCAGGGGCGATACTGCTGATGGGGCAGAAGACCAAACTGTTTGTCCCCACCAGCACCATCAGAATCACCATGCAGAACGTGGTGGGCCTGAAGGAGGGTGCACCGGTCTGGCTGGCCGGGGTTGATGTGGGGGTGGTCAAGCGGATCAGCTTTGAAAATCCGCGTAACTCCAACGAAGTCCAGATAACCGCTGAAGTGGACTCCCAGGCCCATAAAAAGATCGGGGCGGACTCGTTGATCACCATCAAGACCCGTGGTCTGATGGGGGAAAAGTATGTCGACATCCTGCCGTCTGCCGGCTACCATGACCGCCCGATCAGCCGGTTTAACGGCAAACCGGTCCACACCATTGACGATGTGGCCCAGAAGGCCGGCGTTACCTTTGAAAAGCTGAACAGCATTGTTGATAACGTGCAGTCAGGCAAAGGGACCCTGGGGATGCTGGCCACCGACACCAAGCTGTACACCAACGCCGTACAGCTTTCGAATGAGCTGAATATCCTGGCAGGCAACATCAACCGTGGCCAGGGGACCCTGGGCAGACTGGCCCGCAGCGGTGAGCCGTACGAAAAACTGATGCAGGTTCTCTCCAGAGCCGACAAGACGCTGCAGGATATCAAGGATGCGGACGGCAGCCTGAACCGGTTGATCTACGATAAAACCCTCTACATCAAACTGGTCAGCCTGGCTGAGAAAAGTAATCAGGCTGCCGATGATGTACGGGAACTTAACCGCAGGCTGACCTCAAAGGACAACACCCTGGGTATGCTGCTGAATGACAAGGCATTGTACGACAAAGGACTGTCGCTGATCACCAGAGCGGATAACTCCATGAAGGATCTGGAGACGCTGACCGCGCGGATCAGGTCTGGAGAAGGAAGCGCCGGAAAGTTGATCAATGAAAAAGAGCTGTACGAAAAACTGAATCGCACGGTTGATTCGCTGGATGCCCTGGTACTGGATATCAAGAAAAATCCGGGGCGTTACGTAAAGTTTTCATTATTTTAAAGGAGCACAGGTCATGCAGTTTTTTAGAAGCATTGCTGTTGCCGTACTGCTTGCCGCCATGTCCCTGCCGCTGCAGGCCGCCGGGCTGGAAGAGAAGGTGGTGGAGCACACCTTCAACAACGGCTTGAAACTTCTGATGGTGGAGCGGCACAGTTCACCTACGGTCTCGGCCTGGATCCGCTTCAAGGTGGGCAGTGTCAATGAGCGTAGTGATGAGCGGGGAATTGCCCACCTTCTGGAACATATGCTGTTCAAGGGAACCAGGACCCTTGGCACCAAAGACTATACTGCTGAAGCGCCTCTGCTGGAAAAGATCGAGCAGACCGCCCAGCTGATGCTGGCTGAAGAGGCCAAGGGAGGCAAGGCGGACAGCAAACGCCTGGAACAGCTGCGCGGCGAGCTGGCACAGTTGGAGAAACGTGCCCAGCAGTACGTGATCAAGGATGAGTTCTTTGAGCTGTACGCCAAAAACGGCGGTTCCGGCTACAACGCCTTTACCAGCCGTGACGGCACCACCTACCTGATCTCCCTGCCTGCCAACAAGCTCGAACTGTGGGCAGCGATTGAGTCCGACCGGATGAAGAATCCGGTGTTGCGTGAATTTTACACCGAACGCTCGGTGGTGATGGAGGAACGGCGGCGTTCCTATGATGCGGAGCCTTCAGCCAAGCTGTGGGAGACCTTTGTGGCAAGCGCCTATCAGGCCCATCCCTACGGCCAGCCGACCATCGGCTGGACATCCGACATCAAACAGCTGTCGCGCACCAAGGCGGAAGGCTTCCTGAAGCGCTACTATGCCCCAAACAACGCAGTGATTGCGGTGGTCGGCGACATCAAGCCGCCAGAGGTCGTCAGACTGGTGGAACGCTATTTCGGTTCCATTCCCCCCGGTACAGCGGTGCCGCCGGTGCCGGTGCAGGAGGAAGCTCAGCGGGGTGAACGTCGGGTTGAGGTACGGGGCGATGCGGAACCGGAGCTGGTGATCGGTTTTCACAAGACCGCCCTGGGTGCTCCCGACGATTACGTCTTTGACCTGATTACCGCTGTTCTCGGACAGGGCCGCACCTCACGGCTCTATCGCTCACTGGTCCTGCAGAAGCAGCTGGCGACCCAGGTCTCGGTCTTTGATGCGCCGGGCAATATTTACCCCAACCTGTTTGTGCTCTATGCCTCACCCCGTGCCCCTCATACGGCGGCCGAGGTGGAACAGGCGCTGCTGGCGGAGCTGGAACGGCTGAAACATGAGCCGGTCAGCCGGCGTGAGCTACAGCGGGTTCTGAACCAGCTTGAGTTTGATGAGGCCCGCAGAATGGGAACCAATGGCGGACTGGCACGCAACCTGACCGAATATGAGGCAACTGCCGGCAACTGGCGCTATATGACCGGATACAAGGCAAAGATAGCTGCCATAACCCCGGCTGATATCCAGCGGGTGGCGCAGCAGTATTTTACCCGTGACAACCGAATTGTGGGGACACTGGTGACCAGCAAGGCAGGAGGCGCACAGTAATGACAGCTCGTATATGTTCTCTGATCCTGGTGCTTTGTTGCTGTGCTTTCAGCGCTTTTGCCGCTGAATTGGCCAATCCGCGCACGATGAACTTCCCGCCGCTTTCCTTCAACATCCCCAAGGCTGAGCGGGTTCTGTTGAACAACGGTATCCCGGTCTACCTACTGCAGGATCGCGAACTGCCGCTTGTCAACATCACAGCCCTGATCCGGACCGGGTCGGTCTATGACCCTGTCGGCAAGAGCGGCCTGGCGTCCATGACCGGTGCTTTGATGCGTGAAGGAGGAATCAGGAGCCTCAAACCGGCAGAACTGGATGATGAGCTTGCCTTGATGGCTACAACCCTGGAAAGCAGCTTCGGCAAAGACCTGGGATCGGTCTCACTCAGCAGCCTGACCAAAAATCAGGACAGGAGTCTGCAGCTGTTCAGCGAGCTGCTGTTTCATCCCCGTTTTGATGAGCAACGCCTTGAATTAACCCGCAGGCATGCCCTGGAAATGATCCGGCGTCAGAACGATGATCCCAAAGAGCTGGCTGATCGTGAACTGGCCAAGGCGATCTATGCAGGGCATCCGCTGGGTGTCTTCCCAACCGGTGCATCGGTTGCAGCCATAACCCGTAACGATATCAGTGCATTCCACCAGCGCTTTGTCCGGCCTGAGAACCTGATCCTCGCTGTTTCCGGCGATTTTGACCGAAGCAGCCTGCTGGCAACACTGAACCGCCTGATCGGCTCTGTTCAGGTGCAAGGCAGTCTGCAACTTCCTGTGATTCCGCCGATTTCAATCCGGTTTGCCCCGGCCGTGCTGCATGCCCCCAAGCAGGTCAACCAGTCGGTGATCAGGATGGGGCATCTGGGTATCAGTAAGGACGATCCGGACCTTTACGCGATCAGGGTCCTTGATTATATCCTGGGGGGGAGCTTTACCTCGCGGCTGATGATGGAGATCCGCACCAACCAGGGGCTGGCCTACAACGTGGGCAGCCGTTTTGATGTGGGGCGCCGCTTCGCCGGCAGCTTTACTGCAGAAACTGAGACCAAGGCCGGAGCAACGGCTAAAACTATTGACCTGATGACTGCGATCATAGCCGGGGTACGCAAAGAGCCGGTGACCGGACAGGAGCTGAAGCTGGCCAAAGATGCAATTATCAACTCTTTCTTGTTTGGCTTTACGACCCCGGCTTCAGTTGTTACCCAGCAGGCCAGGCTGGAGTTCTATGGTTATCAGGCGGATTACCTGGACCGTTACCGGGAGCGGATCGCTGCCGTTACCCGTGAAGATGTACAGCGGGCAGCCCGGAAACATCTGCATCCGGATGCCTTCAAACTGGTGGTGGTGGGCGACCAAAAGCAGTTTGACAAGCCGCTGGAGAGCTTCGGGACGGTTAGCACCCTTGATCTGAAATAAAGCGCAGCAGAATAGTCTCTCTGCTGACTGCTTTGTTAGTTAAAGATTTTTTGCAGGGCAACCGAAAGGGTTAGTAATGGAGGTCACGCCATGAGAATAGACAGCTCAACAACAGCAATTTTTGGTAACCAGCCGGTCATGAAGACCGCAAAAAACGAATCTGTTCGTTCGACAACCGGAGCCCGTGATGTACAAAGCCCGTTCAGTGTCCAGTTAACCAATATGGTTGAAAAACTTTCCACCGTGCAGCCTTCGGGCGGTGAGGTTCGACCCGACAAGGTCCAGGATATCAGCCGGCAACTGGCCGACGGCAGCTATAACATCAGCGGACAGGACGTGGCAGCTAAAATGCTGCTGGCCCTGCAGCCCTGAGGCGGTTGCCATACTCTGCAGAAAAGCCCCGTCAGGTTACTGGCGGGGCTTTTCTGCTTTTGCAAAAAACTGTTCAAGACCGTCAAGCAGGCTGTCAAGGGTTGCCTGTTCCGGTTCTACCGCCACGACAAGCCCAAGCTCCTGACAGGCCCTGGTGGTAACCGGCCCGATAGAGGCGACAGCCATACCATGCAGCATCTCTTTCAGCCGGGTAATACCGCCCGCCAATGCTGTCAGGTTCCGCACTGTTGAAGGTGAGCTGAAGACAACAGCAGCAAGCTGGTGCTGTTCAAGGGCCTGACGAGCGGCTTCGGGCAGTTCCACAGGCATGATGTTTCGGTAAACCACCGGATCAACCACCGCTGCCCCCATGCTGCGCAACTGCTGCGGTATCAGGTCTCGGGCCCCGTCAGCCTTGGGAAAGAGCACCTGCCTGCCCTGCAGATCAATCCCTTGAAATGCAGCAACCACCCCTTCGCCGGTGAACTGTTCCGGGAGCAGGTCCGGTGTAATTCCCTGTGCCGCCAGGGCATCAGCGGTCTTGGGGCCAACCGCACAGACCCTGCAGTTCTTGAGCTCTTGTACATCTTTACCCAACTCCTGCATCCGGCCAAGAAAAAACCTGACCCCGTTTACCGAAGTCAGGATCAGCCAGTCAAAACCGGCAAGATCCCGGATGGCAGCATCAACTGCAGCCCAATCCGGGGGAGGCACCAGCTGGATCGTGGGACATTCAACCGGAACTGCCCCGCGTCGGCGAAGCTGCTGCTGAAAGGCCTCGGCCTGCTCGGCGGCCCTGGTCACCAGTATCCGGCGTCCCTCGAGGGGATTAGTGGGCAATTTCCCGCTGGTAGACATCTTCCAGGATCGCCTTGCCGCCTGCTGCCAGCAGCCGGTCAGCCAGCTCTACTCCCAGTCTGCCGGCATCAGCTGTTGAACCGCTGATGGTGTCCCGTACGGTCTGTCTGCCGTCCACCGAGGCGATAAAGCCGACCACGGTCAGCGTGGCGCCGCTGACCGTGCCGTGGGCCGCGATCGGCACCTGACAGCCGCCTTCACATCGCTTCAACAGTGCCCGTTCAGCGAGCACAGCAGCGGCAGTATCGGCATGATTCAGAAAACTCAGCGCATTAATCGTTGCCGTGTCATCCAGACGGCACTCCAACCCCAGGGCTCCCTGGCCGATGGCCGGAATTGAGAAGTCGGTATCCAGCAGTTCGGTAATCACATCGGTGAAGCCGAGCCGGTTAAGACCGGCTGCCGCCAGGATAACCGCATCAAGATGGTCCTCTTTCAGTTTTCGGATACGGGTCTCAACATTGCCGCGGATGATCACCATCTCAAGGTCGGGCCGTGCCTTCAGAAGCTGGGCCTGCCGCCGCAGAGCGCTGGTGCCGATCCGTGCCCCCTGACGCAGCTCACTGAACCTAACCCCTTCCGAGATAAAGGCATCACGCGGATCTTCCCGTTTGGTGGTCACTACCAGTCCTAGTCCATCAGGAAACTCGGTCGGCACATCCTTCATGCTATGTACGGCCAGATCGATCTCACCGCGCAGCATCGCCTCTTCGATCTCCTTGACAAACAGACCCTTGCCGCCAACCTGGGCCAGCGGGACATCAAGGATCTTGTCTCCCATGGTCTTGATCTTGACCAGTTCAATCTGGATGCCGGGATAGACCCGCTCCAGTTCCGACTTGATCCAGTTGGCCTGCCAGAGGGCAAGTTGGCTGGCACGGGTGCCGATTCTCAAACGTTGTACGGTCATTCGATATTCTCCAGTGTGCAGCAGGATAGGTCACAGTTGTCCAGCTCGCAGACATGGACGCGGTTACGTCCGGCCTGTTTTGCCCGATACAGGTTGCGGTCGGCACAGGATACCAGTTCATCGCTGGTATGGGCAGTGTCGGGGGCAATCGTACAAAAACCGATGCTGACGGTGACATGGGGGGCAACCGTAGAGGCAGCATGGGGTATGGCCAGCTGCATAACGGCCTGGATGATTCTGTCTGCTACGGCTTGAGCACCGGCTGCATCAGTGTCTGCCAGAATACAGGCGAACTCCTCACCACCGTAACGGGCCAGCATGTCGCCGGCACGTTTCATCACCTGCTGCATGGCCTTAGCCACGCTCCGCAGACAGTCATCCCCGGCCAGATGGCCATAGGTGTCGTTATACAGCTTGAAAAAATCAATATCGATCATCAGCAACGACAGAAGAGTGCTGCTTCGTTTGGCACGGTGCCACTCAAGCTGCAGCGCCTCGTCAAAACGACGACGGTTGGGAATGCCGGTCAACCCGTCCAGCAGGGCCAGATCAGCCAGCATATCCTGATACCGTTTCAGTTTGAGATGGTTCTGCACCCGGGCCTTGACGATCGGCGGGCTGATCGGCTTGGTAATGTAGTCAATGGCCCCGATCTGCAGCCCTTTGGCCTCATCCGCCTCCTGTCCCAGCGCGGTTACAAAGATCACCGGAATCTGTTCGGTTGCAGGATCCCCCTTCAGGCGGCGGCAGACCTCGTATCCGTCCATGCCGGGCATCATGATATCCAGCAGGATCAGGTCCGGCCGGTCGGACTGCGCCCGTTTGAGACCATCGGCACCGTTGGTGGAGAACAAAATCTCGTAACTGTCCATCAGCAGTTCGGAAAGGATCCTGATGTTGATCGGCGTATCATCAATGATCAGTATGGTTTGACGTGGGGCATGCATGGTCTGCAGCTTACGGTATCGCGAGTTTTTCTGCAAGCCTCAGTAGCAGCGTTCTGGCTTCGTTGAAGTCAAGACGCAAAATACTGTCCTGAATTGCCTGCTGATCTTCCTGTGCCAGATCCCCCAGGCTGCTGCGTATCGTTTCAAACCGGCGCAAGGCATCCATATTCTGACGTTCAAGCAGCTGCAGCAGCTGGTCCAGTAACGGTCGCAGTTCGGCATGGTTCAGCTGACGACCACGATCTCCGGTCAGCACGGTCTCCGGTACAGCAGGCAGGATATCAGGAAGCCTGAAGCGGATACTGAAGGCAAAAGTACTGCCTTCACCGAGGGTGCTGGCAAAGCGCAGTTCACCGCCCATCAGCCGCACAAGCTCGCTGCTGATCGAAAGCCCGAGGCCGGTGCCGCCAAACCTGCGGGTAATACTGTTGTCTGCCTGGGTAAAGGGCTGAAACAGAAGGGCTTGATGCTCCGCAGAGATACCGATACCGCTGTCAATCACCTCAAAGCGAATGGTGGCGGTCTGCTGGTCGCGTGACTGCAGCGCCACCTGCAGCGTCACGCCGCCCTGTTCGGTAAATTTGATCGCATTTCCCAGCAGATTGCACAAAATCTGGCCCAGACGCACCGGATCGCCGAAAACCTGATCCGGCAGATCGGGGGCAAGGGACAGTTCAAGCGCCAGCCCTTTTTCAGCAGAACGGATACGCAGCATGGCAAGCGATGACTCCAGCAGCTGACGCAGGCTGATCAGCGTGTCCTCCAGCTCCATCCTGCCGGCCTCGATCTTAGAGATATCAAGGATATCATTGATGATAGCCAGCAGATTGGCTGATGCCTCGCCAATGCTGCCCAGATATTCACTTTGACGCTGATCGAGATCCGTTGTCCGCAAGAGGTGGGACATCCCCAGAATGGCATTCATCGGGGTACGGATTTCATGGCTCATGGTTGCAAGAAAGCGTGACTTGGCCTGATTTGCCGCCTCTGCCGCCTCTTTGGCAAGGGCCAGTTCCTGTTCAGACTGTTTCCGCTCGGTGATATCAACCACCAGCCCCACGAAATTGCGCGGCTGATCCGCCTCATCCCTGATTGCAGTGACCGCCAGGTCACCCCATACGGTTGTGCCGGTTTTGGTCAGGTAGCGTTTCTCAATCCGGTAATCGTTACGAATGCCGGCCATGACTTCCGTATACAACCCGAACTCCGTTTCACGGTCATCCGGATGGGTGACGGCAGCAAAGTTCACGTTGATCAGTTCGTTGGCATCGTAGCCGAGAAAACGGCAGAAACTGTCATTAAACTGCAGCAGATTGCCGTGCAGGTCGGCAAAGGCGATCCCGGTATTGGCCCTCTCGAAGATACTGCGAAAGCGGGCCTCATTTTCCTGCAGGGCAACACCGGCTGCCTCAAGATCCCGCAACCGTTTCAACAACAGGTACCCCAGCAGGACCGTAACCGACAGCAGCAGCAGGGCTGCGCTGACATTCATCAGCAGGCTTTGCCTCCAGTCAGCCAGAACAGCACTGCGGGAAACCGTAACCACTGCCACCAGGTTGTCAAAAGGGGCTGACAGCCTGGCATAGCCGAGCTGACGGTCTACGTCGTCATACAGTGCCTGCCGGTTGCGAAACACGCCATCGGAAGATCGGTCAAGGCGGGTGCTGAGCAGCTCCTTGTTTTTGATATTAACTTTGTAGGCCAGATCAGTGTGGGGAGAAGCCACCAGCAGCCAGCCATCGGTGCGCAGCAGCGCTGTCTGCAGGTCCGGCATGGTTGCCACTGAACGGTAGAACTGGTCAAAATAGTCCAGCGGGAAGGAGACCACCACCACGCCGCCGAACGAACCGTCAGGCAGTGTCAGCCGCCTGGAAAGGGTGAAGATCATCTTGTTGATGACCTTGCTTAAAACAGGCCGCCCCAGATGGAGGCCGCCATCCGGGTTTGCCTGGTGGTAGCGGAAGTAGTCACGGTCAGCCACCGAAACCTGTTTGTGGGAAGGTGTTAAGCCGGTGGCTGCTGAATTGCCGGCAGCATCGGCCGTCATCACGGTCCCAAGCTGCTGCAGACCCGCGATCTGCTGCTTCAGCAGCAGATGCAGCTGATATTCGGGTATCTTCCGGTTGCCGCCCCGTTGCTCAATTTGTTCGCAGATACTGCTCAGCACCCGGTCTGCCTCAGCCAGTGACTGTCGCGCATGTTCCGCCAGAGAGCGGGCATTGCCAAGCAACTGCCGATTGGCAGCATCCAGTGCCGCATCGCGCTCGCGAACGCTCTGCCAGAACAGAAAACTGCAGGTAAGCAGCGACAGAGTTGTCAGCAGACTGATCAGAACTGCCTTCAGGCGGGCAGGAGTACATTTCACAGACAAGAAGCTTTCACAGTGCTGCTCCATCAACGTACGGGATCAGATGTCCAGTTCATTAGGCTGTTCTTCGTCAGAGGCAAGCTGCAGATCGAACAGCACATGCAGTGCATCAAGGTACAGGTCGGTACGGTTTCCCTGGCCGGCCTTCTTCAGTACGGCTGTCGGCTGATGCAGCAGCTTGTTCATGAATGCGGCGGTAAGCGCCTCAAGCCGCTTTTCTGCATCCGCCGGTGCATCCTTCCAATTAGCCAGGGTCCGCTCAATTTCTGCCTTGCGCAGTTCATCGAAACGGTTGCGCAAGGCCACAATGGTCGGAGTCACCTCAAGAGTGGCCACCCATTTGTAAAACTGGACGATCTCCTCCGCAATAATTGCCTCTGCCTTGTCAGCCTCCTGCATCCGGCCTTCGAGATTTGCGGCTACGACCTGCTGCAGGTCATCCATGTCGTAGAGGTAGACCGAGTCCAGCTCGTTCACTGCCGGATCGATATCCCTCGGCACTGCAATATCAATCAGGAACATCGGCTTCATCCGCCGACGCCTGATTACCTCTTCCAGATCAGGCGGGGTGATGATGGCAGCGGGGGCTCCGGTGGAGGTCAGGACAATATCAGCCTTGTGCAGATGCAGGAACAGCTCGTCAAACGGAATAGCTTCGCCGCTGAATTCATCCGCCAGCTTCTGTGCCCGTTCAAAGGTGCGGTTGGTGACCATCACCCCTTTGACACCGTTGGTCAGGAAATGCCGGGCGGCCAGTTCGCACATCTCTCCGGCGCCGATCAGAAGCACCGTCTTGTCGGAAAGGAGACCAAAGATCTTGCGGGCCAGCTCAACTGCCGCAAAGGAAACCGACACCGCTGAAGAGGCGATCTTCGTCTCGGTCCGCACCCGCTTGGCCACTGAGAACGCCTTGTGCAGAAAGCGGTTCAGAATGATGCCGGATGACTTGTACTCGGCGGCATAGCCGTAGGAGGTCTTGATCTGTCCCAGTATCTGCGGTTCGCCAACCACCATCGAATCAAGGCTGGAGGCTACCCGGAAGACGTGCCGGATCGCCTCCTCCCCGTGATAGCTGTAAAGATGCGGCTCCAGCAGGTCATAGGCCAAATGGTGATACTCGGCCATAAAACGGCGGATACGGGCGATACCGCCGGCTATGTCGCGGGTGGTGGCATAAATTTCGACCCTGTTGCAGGTAGAGACAATGATCCCTTCCACAATGCCGTCGAGGGCAACCAGTTCCCGTAGCGGTTTCTCAATACTGTTGGGGGAAAAAGCCACCTTTTCCCGGATATCAACGGACGCTGTCTTGTGGGACAGGCCGACAACAATGATATTCATGAATCAGCGTCCCTTAATTATAACTGTGCAGACCGGGGAGCCAGAGGTTAACCCCGATGAAGGTAAAGAGCATGACCAGAAAGCCGACTATGGTCAGCCAGGCAGCCCTTCGTCCGCGCCAGCCGGTGGTAAGCCGACCGTGCAGCAGGGCTGCGTAAATGAACCAGGTGATCAGCGACCAGCTTTCCTTGGGGTCCCATGACCAGTAGCTGCCCCAGGCCCTTGAGGCCCAGATCGCCCCGGTGATGATCGCGGCGGTCAGCATAGGAAACCCGAAGGCCAGACAGCGGTAGCCGATCTCATCCAA
Source organism: uncultured Geobacter sp. (assembly GCA_964582605.1). Classification (GTDB taxonomy): domain Bacteria; phylum Desulfobacterota; class Desulfuromonadia; order Geobacterales; family Pseudopelobacteraceae; genus Trichlorobacter. The sequence continues at coordinate 12,556 of CAZOTC010000021.1, forward strand.
GGCGTCCAGTGAAGGCAGCTTCATGAACAACGCCCCCAGATGCTTCTTCTTCAGAAAGTGGGACTGGATCAGGTACAGCAGCGCCACCGCACCGGAAATGGAAAAGAAGGCGTAGGCCCCAAAGGCCAGAATGGTGTGCGAATAGATCCAGGCCGATTGGAGGGCCGGGTTCAGGGGACGGATATGCATCGGAACAAGGCCTGCCCCGATACAGACCAGCAGGGCAAACGGCACCGCAAAGGAGCCAAGACTGCTGACCTGGTAGCGGTATTCGAAATAGAGGTAGATACCGATGATCGACAGGGCAAAGAACGAAAGTGCCTCATGCATGTTCGTGATCGGCAGGTGGCCGGCAGCGATAAAGCGGTGGATCACTGCCAGGCAGTGCGTCAAAAAACCGGCCAAGAGGACCTTTCTGGCCAGTGACGCCCTGCAGGGGGTACTGCTCACCAGGCAGGCAAGGTACAACAGGGTGGCAACGCCATACAGGGCCAGGGTCAGGTAAAAAGATATCTGGGTCATAATTTATAGGTTCCGGGGCCGCAGGCCAAGTTCAGGTACTACGCTCACACATTAACCAGAAAACAGGCCGATATTGTACGGTTGCGTTATCAGCTGCGTCAACTGCTTTTCATCCCGGGCGGTATTATGGCCGACAAGCGCGGGAATTCATGCTTGCTTTTTTTTTATTACGGGGTATTATTCAAAAAATCGCATACATTAAACCTGCTTAAGGAGGCCATCCATGGCAAGTGATGCCGTTTTAACCCTGACTGACGCCAATTTTGACCGTGACGTACTGCAGTCCGACCAGCCGGTGCTGGTGGATTTCTGGGCAACCTGGTGTGCCCCCTGCAAGGCTATTTCACCGCTGATTGATGCGGTTGCCGCAGACTATGCCGGCAAGGTTAAGGTCGGTAAGGTAAATGTCGACGACAACCCGGCTACCCCAGGCAAGTATGGTGTGCGCGGCATCCCCACCATTATCCTGTTCAAGGACGGCAAGGTGGTTGATCAGGTGGTAGGTGCCGTGCCCAAGTCCCAACTGGACGCCCTGATCGCAAAGGCGCTCTAGGGATGCATGCATTGCTGCACCGGTTTCTTTTTCGGGCTGTAACGGTATCAGTTGCAGCCCTTCTGTTTGTCCTTTCAAACGGCACCAGTGCTGAGGCGGTAGCCAGACGAGGTCAGCCTGCTCCCGCTTTCAAGCTGTTTGCCTTCAACGGTCAACCGCTTTCAAACGAGGGGCTGAAGGGCTCAGTGGTCATCATTGATTTCTGGGCCACCTGGTGTTCACCCTGCCGAGAATCACTCCCTTTTTTCAATGAACTGCACCGCAAGTACGGCAAGCAAGGCTTGCAGATTGTGGGTTTAAGTGTTGATGAAGGGGGGGAACGGCAGGTGAGGGCCTTTGCTGCTGAAAAGGGGCTTTCCTATACGGTTGCCATGGCCCCGCGCAAGCTGCAGGACGATTTCGGCGTACGGGCCGTTCCGGTGCTCTACATCATTGACCGCCAGGGGATCGTCAGGGAACAGGTCATGGGCTTTTCCGACCAGGCCGGCAAGGTTGTTGAAACTCTGGTCAAGAAGCTGCTGACTGAAAAATAACGAGCGGGGTTCTCCGCCCGTTTTACTGCTACACAGAGAGCAACCGCTGCCGCAGATACGCCCCGAATTCCTCCCTGAACTCATCCCGTTTCAAGGCCAGATCAACGGTGGCCTTCAGGAATCCCAGCTTGTCCCCGCAATCATGGCGCAGCCCCTCAAAAAGACACCCGTAGACCGCCTGATCCTGTGACAATCGTTTGATGGCATCGGTCAGCTGAATCTCGCCTCCCCGTCCCGGCTGCTGCTTCTTAAGGATCGGAAAGATTTCAGGTGTCAGCAGATACCTGCCGATGATTGCCAGGTCTGACGGTGCCTCTTCCTGTCTTGGTTTCTCAACCATATCAGTGACTTCCATTACCCGGTCGGTGATCCGGTTGACGGCCACACAACCATAGGACGAGATCTGCTCCAGCGGCACCTGTTCCAGGGCCAGTACGCTCCCCTTGTACTGCTCATGCACCTTCAGCAGTTGCCCCAGGCAGGGATTGCCGGGAGCATCGATAATATCATCCCCCAGCAATACCGCAAACGGCTCATTGCCGATAAAGTCACGTGCGCAGAGGATGGCATGGCCCAACCCCAGCGCCTTTTTCTGGCGCACATAAAAGATATCCACCAGATCGGCAAGCTCCCGCACCTCCTGCAGGGTCTCGTCCTTACCCTTTTCCTCAAGGTGGCTTTCCAGTTCAGGAGAGCTATCAAAATGGTCTTCAATGGCCCGTTTGGTCCGGCCGGTTACAAAGATGATCTGCTCGATTCCGGCAGCAACCGCCTCTTCCACCACGTACTGCACCAGCGGCTTGTCGATCAGCGGCAGCATCTCCTTGGGAGATGACTTGGTGGCCGGCAGAAAACGGGTTCCCAGACCTGCCACCGGAAAGATCGCCTTGCGTACTTTCATGCAAAAACTCCTGTTAACAAGATGATTGCAAAACCACGGCAGCGTAATGAGCGCAGGCAGAAGCAGACGCGTTTGGCTGAACGACCGGAGCGTACAACGTAGTACGTGAGGATCGTGAAGCCAAACGCAACGAACTTATGCCAAGCGCAGTAGCTGCCGTTGTGCCGACTCCAGGGTGTTCTGCAGCAACATGGCGATCGTCATCGGCCCGACCCCGCCCGGTACCGGAGTAATAGCGCCGGCCCGCTCAGCAGCGGCTGCATACTCCACATCACCGACCAGCTTCTTCTCGCCGACCCGGTTGATACCGACATCGATCACCACTGCCCCTTTCTTGATCCAGTCCCCCTTGACCATTTCGGCCTTGCCGACAGCAGCAATGACCACATCGGCCCGACGGACCACATCGGCCAGGTCTTTGGTGCGGGAATGGCAGATGGTGACCGTAGCGTGGCGGGAGAGACACATCAACGCCACCGGCTTGCCCACAATATTGGAGCGGCCCACCACTACCACTTCCTTGCCCTTCAGGTCGTAGCCTATCTCATCCAGCATCACCATGACGCCATAGGGGGTGCAGGGCTGGAAGGTCGGTTTACCGATCATCAACCGTCCGACGTTGTAGGGGTGAAAACCGTCGGCATCCTTGTCCGGCGAAATGGCCTCAAGCACCTTGTCCGTATCGATATGGTCCGGCAACGGTAACTGCACCAGAATGCCGTGGACCCGTTCATCCGCATTCAGCTGTCCGATCAAGGCCAGCAGCTCTGCCTCGCTGGTGGATGCCGGAAGCTCGTGATCAGCTGAATACATACCCAGCTCGACACACATCTTCTTTTTCATCCCGACATAGACCCGGCTGGCCGGGTCGTCGCCCACCAGCACCACTGCAAGTCCGGGGGTAATCCCCTGCTGCTTCAGAGTCGAAACCGTACTGCCGATCCGCTCCCGTACCTTTGCTGCAATCGCCTTACCGTCAATAATCTGCGCTGCCATAGCTGTCCTCCATGTGCCTTTTGAAATGATCCGACATGATACGTTCAGCCCTGCAGCTTGTAAAGCCGGTATACTGCTCTTACAAAAAAATCCCCTGACGGCAGCCGTCAGGGGATCAGATCATACGGTTCATTCCGGCACCCGGCCGGAATCCTAGATGCCTCAGCCGCCGCCGGAGCAGGCTGCCGGTTTCGGTGCATCGGTCTTGGGACAGTAGCCTGAATCAAACCAGCCGGCACCTTTCAGGCTGAAAGCGGTCTGGGAGATCATCTTTTCAACCTGACCGCCGCACTTCGGGCATTCAGTGGCAGGGGCGTCAGAAAATTTCTGACGCAGTTCAAACTGATTGTTGCAGGATTGACAACGGTATTCGTACATCGGCATGGCAACAGCCTCCTTCTAATATATCTTTTTTTGAATATAGTAGCTCGTCCGGTTATTTGTCAAGGGGGCGCAGGAAAATGACAAAGGCGCCGCTACCTCCAAGTTCCTGTGGTGCCGGAGCATATTCCGTAATCAGTTCCCTGCCCTGATCCCGCAGCCAGGAGGTCACCACCTGCTGCAGTACCGGCGCTTCAAGAGAATGTACCCCTTTGCCGGTAATCACCAGCACCGCCTTTTCACCGGCAGCGCGGGCAGACTGTAAAAACGGTGCAAGAGACTCGACCGCCTCTTCACGGGTCAGGCCGTGCAGATCCAGCTGACGGTCAAGTTCGATGATACCCCGCTTCAGCTGCCGCAAGCGGTTGCCGCTCAAGGGACGCAGCTCTTCGTCCTCCGGCAGACTGTCCTCAAAGCGGACATCAAGCTGCAGCTTTTCCACCTCCTGCAGAAAGGTCCGGCGTGCCTTGACCTCTTCCCGGGGCAGCGGTCTGGAGCCGGAGGCTGCCGCCTTCGCCGTAACCGGCTTTCCAGCAGGACTTGCCACAGCCTGCTTTTTCTGCTGCGGTGGCTCAGCCAGCCGCTGCACCCCGCGCATGGCCTGCAGAAACAGCTCCTCCTCGGCAGGCCCCTGTTTGGGTACAGGCTGTGGCTTGGCCGGTTCCGGAGCTGACGGTTTTGCTTCTCCAACCTGAACCCCTTTCAAGGCAGCAAACGGGCTGGTGCTGAACTGTTTTTCTTTAACCGGCTTTTGATCAGGCTGTTTTTTGCGGGACATGGCGTGGTCCTTAGCGATAGATCAGATAGGGCACAACAACCGCCGCCAGTACGACCAGGGACGGAGCCACCAGGCGGTGATAGACGATGGCGGTATCGGCACTGAAATACTCCCGGGTCAGGACAAAGCAGAGGTGGACCGGCGAGAGCATCACCCCGGCAAAACCGCCGGCAAAGGCCAGCGCCTCCAGCCAGAGATTGGGGCTGTCGGCCCCCATTAACGGCAGCAGCAGAGGAAAGGTGATCCCGACATAGCCCACGGTCAGACCGGTCATGAGCCCGGCAATAAACGGAATCACCGCCATCAGCAGCGGTATCGGCAGGCCGGATCCGGCAAAGAAAGAGGAAATACCGGCAAGGGCACCGGTGGCCCGCAGTACCTCCTGAAAGACCATGATCCCCACCACCAGCAGCAGTGCCTTGAAGGAGAGGCTCTCACGCAAGGTTTTGAGGATCTGCAGCGGTCCTGAGCGAAGCGCCACGAACAGGGTCAGCACACCGCCGGACAGGGCCAGCACGGCACTGACCTTGAAGGCTACCACCAACGAGAGCGAGATCAGGATAGGCGACGACATCAGCAGAAACGTCCCCAACGGTCGCCACCGTCCATCCGGCGGAGCCGCCTGTTCCGGCATCCGTTCGATATCCTTGAAGCAGAACCAGGCACCGGCGATAACCACGGTCAGGGCAAAGGGGAGATGGGCCAGAAAGAGCTGCTGGGTAGACAGGCCGGTCAGACCGGCGGCCAGGATAATACCGGGATAGAGCGGCGAGACATATTCCCAGATATGGCGATACCAGTAGTTGATCAGCGCCTTCTGCTCAGGACCTGCCGCCACCCCTTCAGCCGCTTCGGCCACCATGGGGGCAGAGAACACTGCTCCACCCGGAGAGGGGAGCATGCCGATCATGGCCGGCAGGGCCGCCATCACCATTCGGCGGTCAGGCAGGGCCTGCGAAAGGGAAGTGACCATCCGCTTCAGCATGCCGCTGGTACGCAGCTGGTTTTCCATCACCATGGTCAGGGCCAGGGTGGCGGTCATCTCAAGGGATTTGGGAGAGGCGACCCCCAGCCAGACCGCCCTGCCAAGTTCCGCAAGGGGCAGCAGATAGAGCAGGGCCAGCAGGGCCGCGCCGATCGGCATGACCGCGGTCATGGAGACCTTGCGCCGCAGCAGCCAGATGATAAAGACCAGTACCAGTCCGGTCAGAAACAGGTGGCGCATGGCCGATCAGTCTCCCTGTCCGGCCTTCTGGCTCAAAGAGCTGAAGATCATATCCAGCACGGCCCGTTGGCGGACTTCATGTTTGTTGAGCACAGCCAGACAGCTGCCCATGGGACACTGTTCATGCAGAAAATCCGCATCACGACTGGACAGGATCACGATCCTCCGCTTTTCAATCCCGGACTGGACCGCAAAGTTCATCAGCTTGCGGCCATCCATGGTGGGCATCTCAAAGTCAATCAGGATCAGGTCGTACGGGGCCTTACGGATGGCGGTCAGCGCTTCCAGCGGGTTGTTGCAGACGTCTACCGAAAGGAGCGGATACTGCTCGCTAATATAGTTGCCCAGCAGGCGGGTGAAGGCAGGATCGTCATCTATCAGCAGGATCTTTCCCATTACGCCCCCGTTGGTTCAGAACAGGTAGGGGGAACGGTTGTGAAACTGTTCCCGCTGTTTCCAGATCACCAGAGTGATCCAGAGCACAATCCCCACCGTGACCAGGTTGCTTGCCAGCATCCCCTGCGGATCAACCGGCCGTTCCAGTATCCGCTCCAGCTCGTTACGCGGCACCAGCCAGAGATTCACCAGGGTATTCAGCACCTCATAGCCGTTGTAGATCAGCAGCAGATACCAGGTCAGACGTTGACGCTGCCAGAGTCCCAGAAAGAGATGCAGGCAGAGCAGGCTATCCAGAATGATGAAGATCTGCCCGAACCTGCCCTCAAGGATCCGGCCAAAGAACGGCACCGGCTGCCCGTAGCTCATCAGTGTCATCAGCAACAGGAAAAGGTACAGGCCGGTCAGCATGACCATAGCCTGGGAGCGGGGCTGGACCTCTTCGGTATCCGGCAGTCCGTCGGTCATGATTTCTTCTTGCGCATGTCGCTGATCGCCACACAGAACGCAATCACCAGCAGGATAAAACCGATGAACAGCCAGTCTGCAGTGCTGAAGCCGAACATCTAGCATTTCCCCCGCACGGCATCGGCCTTGTCGGTCATGTTGACCGCACGGTAGCACTGCTCCAGAAAACGGTAGACCCCGGCCATCGGGAACTGGGCGCAAAAGACCGGATCGGCCAGCACATCCTCCACAATGGCGGCAGCCTCATAAAACTGGTCGTCCTGATGCTGTTCAAAGGCAACCGACAGGGCGGTCAGATAATCAACCGCCGGCACCTTGGGCAGTTCGCCCCGCCGGATCGCCTCGATCCGTGCTGTCAGAGCAGTCCGCTCCGCCCCTTCAAGCCGTTCCGGAAGCGGCTCCCAGCAGGCCAGGGCCTGTTCATAGTGCCCCAGCACGTAGTGGGTTTCTCCCAACTGATAGCCGGTATGCAGGTCCTGCGGATCAAGTTCAAGGGAACGGCTGAGATATTTTTCAGCTCCATACCAGGACTGCACCGCCAGGTGCGACGCCTCCAGCCGGGTTCCCTTTTCCATCAGGGTTCGCCCGATCTCCCGCCAGAGGCCGGCATTGTCGGGCTCCAGCAACGCCATGATCTTCAACAGATTGACCTTGCGATCCAGGTAGGGAGCGTCCACCTCCTTGGCATCCAGCATGATCGCCTCACCACCGATCTCGGCAATGATATGGGGGTAACCGGCCTGCAGGGTCCGGGCATAGTCAACGGCATAGGTACAGTCCGGATTCTGACGCAGGGCAAAGAACATCCCCTGTCCTACCTGATCGTAACTCGGCTCCCCCTGTTCCAGAGCGGCACGGTAACTCTCTTCAAGCAGCGGAATCGGAAACTCCCAGGGGATATGCACCCGACCGTCACGGCCGGTGATATGGAAATCGGCAGGGGGCTGAAAATAACAGATCCCGTCCAGGGGGGTTGGTGCAATGCAGTTCTGTGTCACGTCAACACCTCGTTTTTTCGGTCCGGGAAGCTGTTCAGCCCGGCATGAATACCTATCATCTTGTAGATACGAACCTCGTCCCACGGTTCATCCATAATTCCGTCGTGGATAGCCCAGCTGCGGCCCCGCACGGTCTGCTCCATACCCGGCATCCGGAACGGGCTGGAACCGTCAAGCCGCCGGAACAACAGGCCGCCCGGATGGAATTCCCGGTCAATCTCCAGCATAAGCCGCCTGCCGGTCAGATAGTCAAAGCCGTAACGCTCGTACCTGATGGCGTTATCATAAGTCAGCGGCTCGGCAACAATCATCTCAAACCCAAGGCTGTCGGCAAAACGCTCCACCAACTCAAAAAACTCACCGAACAGGCGCAGGCCGCGCCGGGTCTGGTTGGGAAACAGCCCTGCCGCCATGGCCCGCAGTTCTTCAGGCTGGTTGCGTCCATGGGAGGAAAAGTAGTTTACCGCCCCCTCTTCGGTCACGTCAACCGCAAAGCGCGGGGCAGCAGGATCGCAGATAATGCAGAAGGCCAGTTCAAGCTGATGATACTGGGTATCGGCGAGCTCGGCAAAAAAGACCGGATCTGTATCCGTTGCATGTTGGCGCACCTCAATCCGTACAAAATTCAGCCCCTGCGGGGCGATCACCTGCACCGGCT
>CAZOTC010000022.1:0-20344 GCA_964582605.1 uncultured Geobacter sp.
GCCGGCCTTCCAGCCTTTCACCAGCAGCTCCATCTCCAAATCATAGCCATTTTTTTCCAGTTGTACTGCACGCAAAAGACTGGAGCGGTAATAACGGAAACCGGACTGGCTGTCGGTAATTTCAAACCCTGTCCTTTTACGGATGCACCAGACGCCAAACCGATTCCAGACCTTGCGCAGGCCTGCCATCTCCTGGAATTGGGTATGGCGGGAAGCTAAGAGGCAATCATAACCTTTTTTATCCGCTTCAGCAAGTAACCGTGAAATAGCGCCTGGATCATGTTGACCATCAGCATCCAGAGTTACTACACCATCATACTGCTGTTGGAGTACCCACGCAAAACCGGTCTTGAGGGCAGCTCCCTTGCCACGGTTGACCGGATGGCTTAACAGGGTTACCGGCAGCCCCTCAAGGTTTTCTGCTGTAGCGTCAGTAGAGCCGTCATCAACCACCACAAGCGGGTAGCCGTGCGCCAGTGACTCCAGAACCACCGCTCTAAGCGTATCGGCAGCATTATAGGCCGGTATCAGGATACAGTTTGTGTTTGCCATGTGCGGATAATATCTTTAACTGTCGTAAACTGAAAGCGTTGCAGCAAACTGATTAAACGTGGGGTTGCATCACTGCGTGTGCCGTACGACAAAAATCGTTTAAACAGAGAAAGCTTCAAACGAGGACCGGCCGGATCAACCTCTCGTGGATGCAGATAGAGTACGGCTGGTGCTGCAGCTTGCTGATAGCGCATGATTGTAGCTGCAATAAGGCTCAGCGGAAAAGTTCTGAACCCCCAGCCTCCGCCGGTTGGAAGGTTTACAAGTGGGGTCCTGGTTACCAGAGGCGGTATCTCCCAAAGCTGACCATGAGCAGTCGTAATACGAAAAGGCAAACCGGTTGCAGAAGCATCACCGATAAAACACAAAGGAATGCGACTGGAATCATAGAGGTAGCCATACTCTGACAACACAGTATCTACCCAGGGGGTTTGCGGAGATACCGACCATTGAGGAGCGCGGTAGCCGACAGGGCGCTGTCCGGTCTGTTCAAACAGGATCTCTCCGGTACGCACAAGTTCATCGCGGAACTGTTCTTCGTTCATGTCTGACAACAAGGTATGAGAATAACCGTGCGAAGCGATCTCATGCCCCTGGGCAGCAATCAAAGGGGCCAGCGCCGGTAGTGATGCGGCGACGGAGCCAAGTATGAAAAACGTAGCCCTGCATTCGTATTGTTGCAGCAGGCTGAGTATTTTATTGATATTCCGGGTGACCCGCCAGCTTTCTGAAGGCGGCACAGGCTGACTAGGGATACCACAGACGTGATACCAATCCTCTACATCAATAGTCAGGGCATTGTATGCAGGTACTGGCTCTGGCGGTTTCCGGCAGGCTACAGTATTTTGTCGAAAGTGGGAGAACACGTAAGGATCACAACAGTGCCTGTAACTTGGCCCCTATATCTTCCTCTTTCATCAGCGACTCACCAATCAGAAAAGCACCTGCTCCAGCTCTCTGCAGCCGCTCGACATCTGCCCTGCTGTTGATACCGCTCTCAGCCACCAGCAACCGCCCGGAAGGCAGCATTTTGGCCAACCGTTCTGTGGTGCCAAGGTCAGTTATAAAGGTACGCAGGTTGCGGTTATTGACCCCGATAAGGCTGATATCAGTAAGACAGGCTGTTTCCATCTCGGCCTCATCGTGAACCTCCAGCAGGATATCCAGATGCACTGAACGAGCGATACCGGCAAGGTCAACAATCTGCTGTTGTTCAAGGATAGAGGCGATCAACAGGATGGCGTCTGCCCCGGCTGCCCGGGCCTCATAGACCTGCCAGGGATCGATGATAAAATCCTTGCGCAGCATCGGCAGGCCGACCTGTTCACGGATCAGGGCCAGGTAACGCAGGTGGCCAAGAAAGAACTTCTCATCCGTTAGTACCGACAGGCAGGTGGCGCCGTTGTTCTGGTAAATCTCGGCTATCTCCAGCGGATCAAAGTCCTCCCGAATCACCCCTTTGCTGGGGGATCCTTTTTTCACCTCGGCAATGACGGCGGTCCAATTGGAGGCAACCGCCTCAAGCAGGTGCCGTTCAAAACCGCGCGGGGTATCCTCAAGGTCGGATATCCTCTGCTTCAACTCTTCAATCGAGGCATCACGCCTGCCGGCAGCAACCTCTTGCTGTTTATGGGCAACAATGGTTTTCAGAATATCGGGCGTATCTGACATAATGGACTATCCGTTCGTCAAGGTGATCAGGCTGTTTAGTTGCTGAAAGGCTCTGCCGGACGTAATGGCCTCTTCTGCCATCATGATCCCCTGTTCCGCACTGACACAGTTGCCGGCTGCAAGCAGACCGTAGGCCGCATTCAGAAGCACAATATCCCGTCTCGGCCCTTGTTCACCCTGCAAGACGGCACGTACTATCGCAGCATTAGCTGCAGCATCCCCCCCCCTCATCTCATGCATGCTGCAACGGCGCAAACCATGATCTTCCGGTCTGATCGTAAAAAGCCTTACCCCATCATCAGTAACTTCAGCAGCAGCTGTTTCGGCGGTCAGGGTAATCTCGTCCATACCGTCCTTGCCGTGCACGACATAACCGCGCTTACAGCCCAGGCGGTGGAGTACTCCGGCCAGTTTTTCAACCAGATCGTCACGATAGACCCCCATTACCTGCCGATCGGCCCTGGCAGGGTTGGTAAGCGGCCCAAGGATGTTAAAGATGGTGCGGATACCGATTTCACGGCGGGGTCCAATGGCATGCTTCATGGCACCATGCAGTGCCGGAGCAAACAGGAAGCCGATGCCGATCTGATCGATGCAATGTTCCACCTGTTCTGGAGTAATATCAAGGTTGACTCCCAATTTTTCAAGGACATCGGCACTGCCGCAGGCAGATGACACAGAACGATTGCCATGCTTGGCAACCTTGACCCCGCAGGCTGATACAACAAATGAAACAGTGGTGGAGATGTTGAAGGTGTTGGTGCCGTCACCACCAGTACCGACGACATCCAGGATGGTTTCCTGATCAAGGTTGATGTCATCACGGTCAATGTCCAGCACATTGCGCCCGACGCGAATCGGCGTAGCATGTTCACGCATAACCCGGGCCGCACCGGTGATCTCTTCAACGGTTTCACCTTTCATCCTCAGGGCAGTAATGAATGCACCGATCTGGGCAGGCGTACATTCCCCAGACATGATCTGGTTCATGGCCTCAATCATTTCACCCTCAGAAAGATTCCTGCATTCTACAACCTTTGCAATAGCCTGCCTGATCATACGACTCCTCCCTGAAACGCAAATAGGGATGTCTCCATCCCCATCTACGATCATATACCGGCTTTACACTACTTCTCTTCGGTTATTCGCTTGATAGCTTCCTTTATCATCGCCTCGGCGAGATCAGGGACCACTTCCCAGACGATACGCTCTATGGTTTCTTTAGATGCTGACAACAGAGCGGCCTTCAACTGTTCCTCTGACAACGCCACAGCCCCGGCTGCAGGCGCCACAGCTGCCTGTACTGGCGCCGACTCAACAGCCGGTACTACCTGAAGGGGAACTTCAGCAACCTGTTCCGTAACCGGCTCAACCGGTGCCACCGGCTCAAAGGCATCCGGCGCAAAAGAAGGTTCTGGTTCCGGCAGATCGACAGAGGCAACGGCCTCTTCGACCACCGCAGAAGGTGCCAGTGCCACCTCTTCTCGGAACTCAAAGGTCTGTTCCTCCACCGGCACCCAGGAGGCGCCAATATGGTTATTTTCATGCAGAGGAGCTGACTGGAGCGCTGTATCGTCATTCAGCAGCGCCATGACATCGGGCTGTTCATCATCAAGATCAGGAGCTGATAGCAGTTCAGGTTGGGCTGCAGACAGATCACCTGCAGGCTGCTGGGTAAAGGCTCCCCACGGATCATCAGGGGTTCGAAGCGGCTCAACTGCAGGTGCCGGTGTCACTTCAGGCGCTGCAAAAGCTGCAGCAGGTTCAGGCGAAAACTCAAAGGGACTCGACTGTTCAACTCCAGCAGTTTCAAAAGCAGACGGAACTTCCTGGGAGGGAGTTTCAAAAACAGCAGGATCAGCAAAGGCGGTTTGTTCAAACTCAAACGGTTCATCAGTACTCACCGGTGCTGCAGTGTCAGACTGAACCGCAGGAGGCGCATCCGGTACAGCTGCCGCTGCTGCAGGCGCAGAAGCACGACTGATGCCCAGTTGATACAACTCCTGCACTTTGGCTACAATCTGCTGTGACTCAAACGGTTTGACAATATGGTCATCAGCCCCGCACTGACGTGCCTTGTCTTCATCAAACGGCTCAAATGACCCGGTCAACAGCAAAAGCGGTTTAGCTGCAAGAGATGCATCCTTACGAACTGCCTCACAGACCTCATACCCGCTCATACCCGGCATCAAGGCATCTATCAGCAGGACATCAGGTTTAATCTCCTGGGCCTTCTGTACAGCTGCCTTGCCGTTATCGACAATGGTGAGAGAATAGTCGTCAGAGCCGAAAATAATTCCGACTACTTTCTGGATGGTAATGCTGTCATCGGCCAGAAGAATTGAGATACTGCCCATCGGTCCCTCCCGGTGAGGATTGCTGATGATGCGTTGAAAATATTGGCAAAAACGTGCGAAACACTACCATACGGTCTGCACAGTGTCAAGGACCTGTATTTTTCGGCATTTGTGAATCTCCCCGCTGCCCCTGCCGGGTATACAGGGCCGCTGCCGCAGTTGAGATATCACTCCTCAACCTGTTGAAACTACGTCGATTAGAATAGTTAATCCGTGTGGTAAGCAGTATGACATACAGATCAGCGTCCGGATCAACCCAGACTGATGTGCCGCTGTAACCGGTATGCCCGAATGAAACCTCAGAAAAAAGGGTGCCTTTGGGAGATGAAAACGGTGACTCGCGATCCCACCCCAGGCCTCTGACAATGCTGCCGTTACGGAAGTAGTAAGGCGCTATCATCTGTGATACAGCCCTGGCAGAGAATATCCTTTTCCCATCCAGTTCTCCACCGTTCAACAACATTCGGGAGAATCGGGCAAGATCACCGGCTGTACTGAACAGACCGGCATGGCCGGCGACCCCTCCCAGCAGCCGGGCATTCCCATCCTGCACAACACCATTCAAAACACCGTTACGCCCAATCAGAGTAGCAGCAGTATCTGCCTTTGAAGCAGGATTGAAGCCGGTATGCAGCATGTCGAGCGGTCGATAGAATGATTCCCGGCAGTATTGGTCAAGTCCCATTGAGCTGACGCGACGTACCAGATTACCGAGCAGAATGAAGTTGATGTCGGCGTATTGAAAGCGAGTACCGGCTTTGACGGTGACAGCCTTGAGTGCCGCACGGCGAATGGCGCTTTCCAGAGGGGCATCGTGATCCAGCATGCCGTCATTGAGGCCGGAGGTATGGGTCAACAGGTGCAGGATCGTAATATCGCTGCCTGCAAACTCCGGAAACCAGCGTGATACCGGGTCAAGTAATGAGAGATAGCCCTGATCCATCAACCTGACGATTGCCGGAGTAGTCGCAAACACTTTGGTCAGTGATGCAACATCAAATACCGTAGATAATGCAAGCGGTCTGGCCTCTCTCTCAAATCCGGCCTTGCCGACCGCCTGTGCATAGAGTGTACCGCTGTGATTGCCGACCAGCACAACGGCACCACTGATCAGACCCCTCCTGACCGCATTGTGCAGCAACGTATCCAGTACCGCAGTACGGCCGGCCTCCTGAAGCGGGTCGGTTTCTGCACGGACGGCAGGTGTCGCCAGCAGACACCCGATTATCACCATACTGATCAAACGCAGAAAAAAGCCGCCTGGCAGGCGGCTTGGCAAAAAAAGTCTGTTCTCAAACATCACTACACCTTAGACCTGACTATCTAGTACAGCGTTAGCATTACCATTACGTACCCACTATCTGTCGGCTCCATACCCACCCACACAGTATTCTCGGCGGGTGTCAGGTGCGATAATCGGCATTGATGCTGACATACTCATGGGAGAGATCGGAAGTATACACCACGGCACGTCCAGCTCCGACACCAATGTCAACGGTCACCACAAGCTCCTTGTTTTTCAGCACTTCGGTTCCCCGAGCCTCTGCATCTCCTCCGGCAAAGACACCGTCTCTGGCCATGCAGACATCATCAAACCAGAGTGCAAGCCGGTCCGGATCGACCTTGGCCCCTGAATAGCCAACCGCAGCGAAGATTCTGCCCCAGTTGGCATCCTGGCCAAAAAAAGCCGTTTTTACCAGGGAGGAATTGGCCACTGCCATGGCGGCCCGCTTGGCATCCGCATCAGTGTCTGCACCAGTGATCCTGATCTCGACAAACTTGGTGGCCCCCTCCCCGTCCCTGACGATCAACTTGGCCAGATCAAGCAGCACCTCGTCAAGCAACCGGGCAAACTCCTCTGCCTCCGGTGAGCCGGCAGTGATAACCGCTGTTCCGGCTGCACCGTTGGCCATCAGCAGACAGGTGTCATTGGTGGAAGTATCACCGTCAATGGTAATGGCGTTAAAAGAACGATCGACACTACGATGAAAAAGGTTGTTGATCAATGCAGGATCAAGCGCTGCATCGGTCAACACAAAGGAAAGCATGGTGGCCATGTTGGGCATGATCATACCGGCACCTTTGGCAACCCCGGCAACCGTATAACGTCCCCCATTGATTCCACCGGTTTTCAGCACTGCCTTGGGAAACGTATCAGTAGTCATGATGGCGGCAGCCAGATCATCCAGCGTTGCCCCCCCTCGTCCGGCAAGCAAAACAGGAATTGCAGAGGTCAAGCGGTCCATCGGCAACGGAACGCCGATGACGCCGGTAGAACAAACCTGCACCAACCCTTCCTCAATTCCAAGCCCTTCAGCCACTAAATGGGTGGTTGTACGGGCGTCCAGCATACCTTGGGCACCGGTGCAGGCGTTGGCATTACCGCTGTTCACCACCAGGGCCTGGGCCTTACCGCTGACAATCCGTTCTGCCGAAAGCAGCACAGGTGCAGCTTTTACAGCATTGGTCGTAAAAACAGCAGCCGCCACTGCAGGGCATTCAGAAAAGATCAGGGCCAGATCTTTACGGCCCGGCTTCTTGATGGCTGCTTCTACAACGGAAAATTGGAAACCTTTTAGAGACATTATCTAATTACCTCACTGACGGCACAGCCAAGGGCTTCAGATGCAAGGCGCATGAGGAGTCCGGCATGACGGTGTACGAGATGAGTACATCGAGTGTCGGACGACGAATGCAACGCCGCAGATGAACCGCTGGCGAAGCCGTGCTATTTGCCGCAGCATTTTTTGTATTTTTTGCCACTACCACACGGACAGGCCTCATTCCGACCGGCAGCCTTGGCACTTTTGGCCGGTTCTGCCGGACGATCCTCATTAACCGTCAGCGCCTGGAACATCTTACGACTTCTTTCAACCTGCTCTTCTTCCAGCTCTTCAATATCCTCTTCCCGTTCGATCTGAACCCAGAAGACTTTCTCAACCGTCTCTTCACGAATCCTGATGATCATCTCCATGAACAGCTGGTAGGCCTCTTTCTTGTACTCCTGCTTGGGATCTTTCTGACCGTACCCCCGCAGGCCGATCCCCTCCTTCAGGTGATCAATGTTCAGCAGGTGGTCTTTCCAGTGTACATCAATGGCCTGCAACATCACTACCCGGATCAGGTGATCCATCAATTCATCGCCCAACTCTTCAGCCTTACGTTTCACAATGGCGTGGGACTGTTCCTGCAGCATGCTTTTCAAGCCGTCTGCATTCAGCCGGGCAATCATCTCACGGGACAGTTCCAGCTGCAGTGAAAAACAGCGGAAGACCGTCTCGGACAGAGATTCCCAGTCCCACTCAAGCGGTGTATCCTTTTCAAACGCGTATGCCTTGACAATATCATCAACGGTGTCATCCAGCATCTCAAGGAAGCTCTCACGGATATCCTCCCCGGCCAGGATCTCCCGGCGCTGGGTATAGATAACCTCACGCTGCTTGTTCATGACATCGTCGTAGTCGATCAGATGCTTGCGGATCTCGAAGTTGTGGGCCTCCACCTTCTTCTGAGCGTTCTCGATCGACTTGTTGATCATGGTGTGCGTAATTGCCTCGCCCTCCTCAATCTTGAGGAAATCCATGATCTTTGCCACCCGCTCGGAGCCGAAGATCCGCAGCAGGTCATCCTGCAACGAGAGGTAGAAGCGGGATGAACCGGGGTCCCCCTGACGGCCGGAACGGCCCCGCAGCTGATTGTCGATCCGCCGGGACTCATGACGTTCAGTACCGATGATATGCAGGCCGCCCAGGGCCACAACCTCATCATGTTCGGCAGCGCACTGCTGCTTGAACTGTTCCAGCATCTCTACTGCCTGTTCCTCGGTTGACTCAGGATTCGCCTCACGCCACTGCTTCAACAGACCGGCGGGGCTGCCGCCCAGCACGATGTCGGTACCGCGTCCGGCCATATTGGTTGCGATAGTAATAGCCTTCTTCCGACCGGCCTGAGCAACGATCTCTGCCTCTTTCTCGTGCTGTTTGGCATTCAGAACAAAGTGGGGAATCGCATGCTTACGCAGCAGTTCCGACAAAACCTCGGACTTTTCGATCGAGATCGTGCCCACCAGACAGGGTTGCCCCTTTTCATAATGTTCCTTGATGTCGCTAATAACCGCGTCAAACTTCTCCTTTTCGGTCTTGTAGATCACGTCCGGATAGTCAGGGCGCAGCAGAGGGCGGTTGGTGGGAATCACCGTCACATCAAGCTTGTAGATCTTGTGAAATTCCTCGGCCTCGGTATCGGCTGTGCCGGTCATACCGGACAGTTTTTTGTACATACGGAAGTAGTTCTGGAAGGTGATCGTGGCAAGAGTCTGGTTCTCGCTCTCAATCCGTACCCCTTCCTTGGCCTCAACCGCCTGGTGCAGACCATCAGACCAGCGCCGTCCAGGCATCAGGCGTCCGGTAAATTCGTCAACTATCAGCACCTCACCATCCTTGACCACATAATCAACATCACGCTTGTACATGGCATGGGCCCGCAAGGCCTGGTTGACATGGTGCAATGTCTCAATATTGCGAGGATCATACAAGTTTTCAACTTTCAGTAGTTTCTCTACCTTGGCAACCCCCTGCTCGGTCAAGGTGGCACTCTTGGCTTTTTCATCGATGGTGAAATCGCCTGTGTAGACCTTCTTTTTACCGGAAAGAGTATTGGCCTCAACATCTTTGACCTCACCACGTTCCAGGCGAGGGATAATCTGGTTGATAATGTAATACTTGTCGGTTGAATCTTCAGTAGGACCGGAGATGATCAGCGGTGTCCGGGCCTCGTCGATCAGGATCGAGTCCACCTCGTCCACAACAGCAAAGTTAAAGCCGCGTTGCACATAGTCATCCAGCGAAAACTTCATGTTGTCCCGCAGGTAATCAAAACCGAACTCATTGTTGGTGCCGTAGGTAATGTCGGCAGCATAATTTTCCCGGCGTTGATCATCATTCAGACCATGTACGATCACCCCTACCTTGAGGCCCAGAAACCCGTAAAGCCGCCCCATCCACTCCGAGTCACGCCTGGCCAGATAGTCATTCACCGTCACGACATGGACGCCCTTGCCTGATAGTGCGTTCAGATAGGCAGCCAGGGTTGCCACCAGGGTCTTGCCCTCGCCGGTCTTCATCTCGGCAATCTTGCCGGCATGGAGGGTCATACCGCCGATCAGCTGGACATCAAAGTGACGCATTCCCAGTTCGCGGCGACCGCCTTCGCGGCAGACCGCAAACGCCTCAGGCAGCATGGAGTCAAGGGACTCACCCTTGCTGTAGCGCTCTTTAAACTCTGCGGTCTTAGCCCGCAGGGCATCATCTGAAAGTGCCTGCATCTGTGGTTCAAGACCGTTAATTTTTTCAACTAAGGGCCAGAGCTTTTTCAACTCACGTTCGTTTTTGCTGCCGATTACCTTCCGAATCAGGGTACTGATCATGTGAATAACTCCAAAGTTAAAGTTCCAAGGTGACAACAAAGGGGTGTTTATAGCACACTAAAGTTAAAACATGAAGCGCCGCATGCTGATACTTTGTAAAATACCGACACCGACCATAGAAGTGATCATGGAGGTGCCGCCATAAGAGAAGAACGGCAAAGGCACTCCAACCACCGGAAAGACACCGATTACCATCCCGATATTGATGATTGCATGCCATAACAGCATGGCCGATACCCCGACTGCCAAGAGTCCTCCCAGCCGGTCATTGCAACGCCGGGCAATGTTCAACCCCCACAGGATCAGGCAGAGATACAGGACAATCAATACCAGTACACCTGCAAAGCCCCATTCTTCAGCAAAGACGGAAAAGGCAAAATCGGTATGTTGCTCCGGCAGAAAACGCAACTGTGCCTGAGTCCCTTTGACATACCCTTTACCCCAGAATCCTCCTGAACCGACCGCGATCTTGCTTTGGATAATATGATAGCCGCTGCCCAAACGTGACCGCTCCGGATTGATAAAATCAAGCACCCGGTTTTTCTGATACGGCTTCATGTAGACGGCCCAGGTAAACCAGCCCAGCGGTATCGTCACCAGGGCAAAGGTCACGATGGTTGACCAGCGAAAACCGACGTAAAACGCCATTGAAAAGGCGATCAGAACAACCAGGGTTGCCGTTCCGAGGTCTGGCTGTTTCATTATCAGCAACGCCGGTACCACCAGCAATGCCAACGGGAAAAACATCTCCTTAACCGTCAGGCCTCCCACCGCATGATAGTTATTGAAATAGCGTGCAAAGGTTATTATGATTACGATTTTCATCAGTTCAGACGGTTGAATGGTGAAAAGTCCAAGGTTTAGCCAACGGGTGGCGCCCAGTGAACGTTTTCCCACCAGCAGCACGGCTATCAGGAGGAGCAATAAAAACCCGTAAAACCAGTACGAAAAATCTTCCAGAATGTGGTAATCAAGGCTGGCAACCACCAGCGACAACAGCAGCCCGAATGCCATCCAGTTCAACTGTTTGAGATAGTAGGGGGCACCGCTCAGCTTGTAGGCTGCCGACGCGCTGTAAACATTCAGGATGCCGGCCAGACTGATTGCACAGACAAGACCGATCAGGGTCCAGTCAAAATTAGTGACAAGCCGACGGTCTATCACTCGACATCCTCCTGCTGCAGCGTCTTTTTCTGCTTCGGCACGTCAGATACCGTAGTATCTGATGAGGGTTCTTCATCCTGCTCTTCCTGTTCCTGTTTCGCTTTGGTCGGAGGTTTTTGAAGATCAAAGTAACTGCGTAGTATCCTCCCGGCAATCGGAGCAGCAACAGCACCTCCGCCGCCGCCATGCTCAACCACCACCGCAACCGCAATTTCAGGTTTATCGTAGGGAGCAAAAGCAACAAACAGGCCGTGGTCCTTGTGCTGGTAAGCAACTGCCTTCTTGCGGTCTTCACCCAGTTTGACCACCTGGGAGGTGCCGGTCTTGCCGGCCACCTTGACATCCCACAAACGGGCGTTGGCTCCGGTACCACCGGCGTCATTGACAACCGCAAACATACCTTGCTTGACTTTTTTAAATGAGGCAGGAGCGATACCTGTTGTGCCAAGGACCTCAGGCGTGAACTCCCTGATCGTTTTACCATCAGGATCAACAACTTTTTTCACCAGATGTGGACGGTACACCGTTCCTTCATTGGCTATAGTCGACACCATGGAGGCCAGCTGGATAGGTGTCATCAGTACGTATCCCTGACCGATCGCTACCGGCAGCGTCTCACCGGGAAACCACTTTTTCCCGAAACGTTTCAACTTCCAGGCCACTGTAGGAATAAGGCCTTTTTTTTCATTCTGCAGGCCTATTCCAAGCTCTCGCCCCAGCATGAAACGTTCCGCAATGGCAGCAATCCGGTCAACACCAAGCTTTTCACCCAACTGATAGTAATAGACATCACAGGATTCTTTCAGGGACTTCCTCAGATTGACGCCGCCATGCCCCGATTTGCTCCAGCAGCGAAATTTGCTGCCGCCGAACTCATAGGCACCATCGCAATGGACGCTGCTTGATTCGTTGATAACACCGGCTTCAAGCCCGGCAAGCGCGGTTATCATCTTAAAGGTCGAACCGGGCGGATACTGACCGGACAGTGCCTTGTTCTCCAGCGGGCGTCGTCTGTCTTCAAGATACCCCTTCCATACGTCTACCGGAATTCGCCCCGCAAACAGTGATGGATCAAAGGTGGGGCTACTGACAAAGGCCAGCACTTCTCCATTATTCACATCCATCACCACAGCAGCACCGGCCTGGGAGCCAAAAGCCTGTTCCGCTTCTCGCTGGAGACGACTGTCAATAGTGAGCATCAGGCTGTTTCCAACGGTTGATTTGCTCTCGGCCAGTACCCGCAATACCCGTCCGCGGGAATCAACCTCAAGCTGACGGCCGCCGTCCTTGCCGTGCAGCTCATGTTCCCAGGCTTTTTCTATACCGTTTTTTCCCACATAATCTCCGGGATTATAGTCGGCATACTGATCGACATCCAGCTCCTTGTCGGAAATCTCGGCAATATAACCGACCAGATGGGCTGCCGAGTTTTTAAAGAGGTACTCCCGGACCGGCTTCATGGATATTTCCACACCAGGCAGCCTGAGACGGTTTTCTTCGACGATCTCAACCTGCTCCTGGCTGATATTGACCGCAATCACCACCGGATAATAGCGGGCCCGTCCCTTGGACTTCTCCCAGCGCTCGCCAATTTCAGTCCTGTCAAGTTTCAGCAATGAAGCAAGTCGATCCAGCACAGCATCAACATCTTTGATCTCTTGCGGTATGATTGACAAACTGAATGCAGGACGATTGTTGACCATGACTGTGCTGTTTCGGTCCATTAGCGCACCACGAGAGGCTGCTACCGGAATAAAACGCAAGCGGTTGTTTTCCGACATGGCACGATAGTCGTCCACCTTGATCACCTGCAGATACCAGAGACGCAACAGCAGCAGCACGAAGAGCACCGTTACCAGAAACCCCAACAGGATGGTGCGCTGTTTTGGTGAAGCCACCTCCCTCACATAACGCTGTTCCCTGATCATTTGAGTGCTCTGACCCGGGGTGATTCAGGAAAAACAGCAAGCAGCGATGCAACAAAGGCATTCATCAGCAGATGGGGAACCAGGGCGGTCATCAAAGAGGAGAAAAGACCTGCAGATTCTGAAAAAATCGACAGAAGCAGCAGGTTGATCATCATGGTGGAAACCGTTGCAACGGACACAGTTAACACCATCAGGAACGGATTTTTCACATAAAGCCGGTCAGACAACAGCTTGAGGACCAGATAGACAATCAGGAATGAAAAGGCGTTCAGCCCCAGGTAAAGCCCGCTTAGACAATCCTTCAGCAGACCAAGCCCGTAGGCGGCAGGAAGACTGGTTGCAATAGATGCCCGCAAGGCGAGGAACACCATCAGCACCAGAAACAGGTCAGGCTTGTAAAACGACAGCAGGTAATCAGGCAGTACAGAGGTTTGCAGCAGAACTGCACCCAGCAGCAGCATGGTCCATTTTAAAAATTCACTCATGCGCTTGCAGCCTATTCTCTCGGAGTTCTCAGTACCACCAGCACTTCTTCAAGATGCTCAACCCGTACTGCCGGACGGATGGCTACGGTCTGAAAAATGCCATATTCTGCCTTTTTCACCATGGTCACCTCGCCAATCGGCAACCCCTTGGCAAAGACACCGCCTATCCCGGAGCTGACCACCTGATCACCAACCTGCACATCCTCACCCCGCATGGCAAATTCAAGGGAACAAAGATTATCACCGCGTCCCTTGACAACACCGCGGGCACGGGAACGCTGAATCATGGCAGCAATACCGCTGGCATGATCGGTCAGCAGCAAGACCCGGCTCGAGTTCGCCGTTACCTTGACCGTCTGCCCCACCACCCCGTCTGCTGCCAGCACCGGCATTCCCTCCCGGACCCCGCTCTCAGACCCACGGTCAATCGTCAGCGACCGAAACCAGGGAGTCACATCCTCGCCAATCACCAGCGCTGCCACAGTCGGCTCACGAATCGTCTTACGCAGATCAAGCAGTCGTACGAGACGTTCGTTTTCAAGAACCGCTTCAGATGCCGAAAGTAACGAGCTGTTCAGCTTCTTGATCTCGGCCTTTAACTGGATATTCTCCTGTTTCAGATCGACCAGTGCAATATAGCTGCGCCAGATCCGGACAAAAAAGCCACTGCTGCGCGTTGCCTGTTCTTGCATCGGAGCAATGGTACCGTTGACCCCCCGCTCAAGCATATTAGCCTGGTGGGATCTGGACAGATTCAATGAAAACATGATCAGGGCCAGTAAAAGTCCGATTCCCACAAGCACCAGCAGAAGGTTTTTTTTGAAAAAATCAAACATATAGCTTTCAACATCCGGATGCCGTCAGGAGCCGTCAGGATGTATTCCTTACAGAGCAATGTTAGTTATCGGTAAATCTTTAGCACATGGCGGAACAGACTGTCAAACAGCCGTCACCATGCGTGCAGCAGACAACAGATCCGGACAGCAAAGCTGCCCAACCGGCAGTTTTAAACGGTCTACTGCGCCATAACCGGTTAATACCAGAACTGTTCTACATCCGGCAGACCGGCCGGCTGCTATATCGGCCACCTTGTCCCCCACCATCCAGGAGCAGGACAGATCGATAGCATGCTCTGCAGCAGCCTGCTGCAACATCCCCGGCAACGGTTTCCGGCAATCACACGCCTGATCATAAGGCGACATCCCTGCAGTATGATGCGGGCAATAATACCAGGCATCCACCCGGGCTCCAGCAGCCTGTAGAAGGCCGTCGATATACTGATGCAGCCTGACTACATCTGCCTCGGTATAGTATCCTCGCGCCACTCCTGACTGATTGGTCACCACAATCACCAGGTAACCGGCCAGGTTCAGCAGTCTTATCGCCTCAACGGCCCCCGGGGTAAACTCGAACTCTTCAGGCTTGTACAGATACTCTTTTTCGACGTTTATTGTGCCGTCACGATCAAGAAAGACAGCTTTTTTGATTTCACGAAACAGCTTTGAATTTGACAAGCCCGACTCCAATCCAGTAGAAGGGTAACAACGTTTATCACAGTTAATGAGGCACCGTTATGATCAAGACCAACAACCTGAAGGTTTCTGGCATTACCCCAATTATTGCACCGGCAGATCTGCGGCAGGTATTTCCCATGTCCGATAGCGGGCGCGAGTTTGTGTCCCGCAGCCGGGAGAAGATCAAAGAGATCCTGCTGCGGCGTGACCGTCGCCTGATGGTTGTAGTCGGCCCCTGTTCAATCCACGATCCGGATGCTGCCGTAGAGTATGCCAAACGCCTCTCCGCACTTTCCCGGAAGGTAGATGATCAGCTGATGCTGGTCATGCGCGTCTACTTTGAAAAGCCCCGTACCACGGTCGGCTGGAAAGGACTGATCAACGACCCCGGCATGGATGGTACCCATAACATTTCAAAGGGGCTTGGCATTGCACGGGGGTTGTTGTGCAAGCTGACCGACCTTGAGGTTCCGGTAGCAAATGAAATGCTTGATCCGATCACTCCTGAGTACGTAGCCGACCTGATCTCATGGGGTGCTATCGGGGCCCGTACAACGGAGTCACAGACGCACCGTGAACTTGCCAGTGGCCTCTCGTTTCCGATCGGCTTTAAAAACGGCACTGACGGCAATTTGCAGATCGCCATCGATGCGATGATCTCATCACGCGCTCCCCACAGTTTTCTGGGAATCAACCGTGAAGGCCGGGCCTCCATCATCCAGACCACCGGCAATCCCGATGTGCATATTGTTCTTCGTGGAGGATCGCGAAAAGCAAACTACATGCCGGAAGACATTACTCACACAGAAGAGATCTTGAAAAAGAACGGCCTGTTCCCCACCATCATGGTTGATTGCAGCCACGGCAATTCGAACAAGGATTTTCGCAAGCAGCCGGATGTTCTTGATCAGATCATCAGTCAGGTAGCTGCCGGTAACCAGTCTATTTCAGGACTGATGATTGAAAGTAATCTTGAGGAGGGCAATCAGAAGATTACTACCGACCATTCCCAGCTTAAATACGGCGTATCCATCACCGACGCCTGCATTAACTGGGAGACAACAGAAAAAATCCTGCTGGAAGCCCACAGTCGGTTACGGAAACGGAAGTAGCCAAAAATCGGCGAGCTGTATGACACCACACCGCAGGAGCGAGGAGTTTTCTGTTCTGATTTGAACAAACTAAGGATACTGCTGATGCGAACTCTTCTTGTACGCCGCACAAAGTATCCCGTGGTTTGATACAATCAAAGCAGAAAAGAACCGCGCATGAATTACTCGTAAGTTACCTGCAGCCCCCGCCCTGCAGCCTTATTCAGTATACCGCTGAACCGCTCCTCGGCTCCTTCCGTCAACAGTTCAAGGTAATTAACCTTTTTCTTGGGCGGATGAATAAGTACCGGTTCACCGCTAATACCTGCCAACCGCCCGGCCTCATCAATGGCATCCTGTATGTTGCCCAGCCGATCAACCAGTTTGGCAGCCTTAGCCTGTTCACCGGACAACACCCGGCCATCAGCTATCTTGCGAACCTCATCAAGCGGCAGTTTGCGCCCCTCTGCTACCGCCTTGACAAACTGCTCATGGGTGCTGTCGATCAGGGCCTGAAACATGGCGCGGTCTTCGGCTGAAAGAGGCCGGTCGGGGGCACCGGCATCCTTGTACGACCCGGTCTTTATGGTTGTTGATCCGATACCGAGTTTGCCAAACAGTCCTTCGAGGTTGGAAAACTTGATCAGCACCCCGATACTGGCAGTAATCGTACCGGGATTTGCATAAATCAATGTGGCAGGAGCAGAGATATAGTAACCTCCCGAGGCAGCAAGACTACCCATGGAGACAACGACCTTCTTTTTTGCAGCAAGTTTGCGGACCTCTTCATAAATCTCCTGAGATGGTCCGACAACACCACCGGGAGAATCAACCCGCAACACCACGGCCTTAACCGAGTCTTTTTTTAGAAAATAACGCAATTGCCGAATCGGTTCCCTTGAGTCAACAATCATCCCCTTGACTTCAACCATACCGACACCGGCACCGTCAACAAAGTTGTTTTGTCTGTCGCCGAACAGCATGGTGGCCAGCAGAAAACTGGCTATAAAAAGCAGCAGCAGGCCGAAAAAACAACCGACCACTATCAGCAGTATCTTTTTTACCGACATGGCAACTCCTGCGGCTCCAGCCGCCTGTTGAGGTAACCCGTACCTATCTATGCGCATCCTGCTTGTTTCAGATACTCACGGCAACCAACCGGCACTCTTAAAGGCCCATGCATCAGCCGGCCTGGTTGACATCATTATCCATCTTGGTGATGGAGAAGCTGACGGAGAGCTGCTGTCAGCTGTTGCAGACTGTCCGGTCCTGCAGATTGCCGGAAATTGCGATCTCGGATCAAACGCCCCACGGGAGTTGGTCTGCGAATGGAACCGGGTACGCTTCCTGCTGTGTCATGGTGACCGCTACGGGGTGAAAACCGGCTTTTCACGATTGATTGAACGGGGAACTGAAGCCGGAACAGAGGTAGTTTTATATGGCCACACCCATCTGGCACACGCAGAAGTGCATGACGGCATCTGGCTGATCAATCCCGGCACCATGAATCGGCAGGCACTCTTCCACTCCTATGCAGTGCTTGAGCTTGGTGAAAACGGAGAATTTCAGGCAGTTATACACACTTTGCCAACTGATGACTAGTCGTGATGCAGCTCCTCATGCCCCTTATGCACAGCCTTTTCAAGCCTCCTGCGCCGCGGCCAGGTTACCAGAAAGCCGATCGGACCGGAAAGCACGTAACACAACATAATCACAAAGACCATGATAGCAGGCTCTGCAGCAATAATAATCAGCAACACTACAGCAAGCACCAGAAACCCAAACGGTTGACGTTTGATCAGTTCAGGGTCTTTAAAGGAGTAATACTTGATACTTGAGACCATCAAAAATGCCAGCAGGTAGATCAGCCCGATAATCGCCAACCGCTTGTAGGAGCTCGGCCAGCCGAAATGGGTAAACAGGAGTACGGTTGAAGCCACCATACTGGCGGCAGCCGGGATCGGCAAGCCTATAAATCGCTTGCTCTCCACCGTCGTGACCTGCACGTTGAAACGGGCCAGGCGAAGCGCACCGCAGACCACAAACAGGAATGCCGCCAGCCAACCAAGCCTGCCAAACGGCTTTAACGCCCATGCATACATCATCAGCCCCGGCGTCACACCAAAGGCGACCAGATCCGCAAGTGAATCAAACTCCACCCCGAACTGACTGGTGGTGTTGGTCATGCGGGCCACCTTGCCGTCAAGACCATCACAGATCGCAGCGATAAAGATCCAGATCGCAGCGGTGCCGTAATTACCGTTCAGTGTGGCAACCATACTGTAGAAACCGGAGAACAGACTTCCTGCTGTGATCAGGTTCGGCAGGATGTAAATACCGCGACGGATATTTTCAGCTCTTTTCACCGGCTGTTGTTCAATCCCTGCATCATCCATTGTCAGCACTCCTTGGCGGGGTCTGAACCAAACTGAGCAAGTGGCGTTTCTCCAGCGGTAGTCATCTGTCCAACGGCAACAAGCGGAGACAGGGAAATCGGCAGATAGACGTCAACCCTTGAGCCAAAACGGATCAAACCGTAGCGTTCCCCCCGCTCCAACCGGTCGCCTTTCTCAGCATAGCAGAGGATGCGGCGAGCAATCAAACCTGCAATCTGCACAAAGGCGATCCGATCACCCTGGTCAGTCTCAATGACCAGGCCACACTGCTCGTTTTCTGACGAGGCCTTGGCATGCCGCGCATCGTAGAATTTGCCCTGCTTATAGAAGCGTTCAATAACCGTCCCGGCAAACGGAAACCGATTGACATGCACATTGAAGACCGACATGAAAATGCTGATCTTCAGACACTCCCCAAGCTGATCCTGCTGAGCGGGGCCAACATACACCACCTGACCGTCAGCCGGGGCTATGATCAGGCGTTCGTCTGCAGGCGGTGTCCGCTCCGGATTACGAAAGAACGAAATAACAAAGATGGTTAACAGAAACGTGAGCACTGCCGGTACTGCCAGTGCCAGTGATGACAGCATAAGGGCACCTGCTGCCAAAAAAAGAAAAAGCCCTGCGCTGTAAACAATGTAAGGATATCCTTCTGGGGTTATGATCGCTTGTGATGACTTCATGGATTCCCGGTCGCTTGACGCACGAAACCCCGCTCCGCTCAGGAGCAGGGTTCCTGCATAGTGTCTGGTCTGGTATCAGTTCTTGGTCTTGTCAACGATTTTCTGGATCCAGGGCATCATGGAACGCAGTTTTTCACCAACCTGCTCAATCGGATGGGCCGCATTCAAGCGACGACGTGCAGTCATTTCAGGGTAGTTTGCCATTCCTTCAAGGATGAACCGTTTGGCATACTCACCATTCTGGATGTTGTTCAGGCACTCTTTCATCGCTGCACGGCTCTGGTCATTGATGACCTTCGGACCGGTAACATACTCGCCATATTCAGCGTTGTTCGAGATGGAGTAGTTCATGTTGGCTATGCCGCCTTCATACATCAGGTCAACAATCAGCTTCAGTTCGTGCAGACACTCGAAGTAGGCCATCTCCGGTGCATAACCGGCCTCAACCAGGGTCTCAAATCCGGCCTTGACCAGCTCTACTGCGCCACCACACAGTACCGCCTGCTCACCAAACAGGTCGGTCTCGGTCTCATCCTTGAAAGTGGTTTCAATAATGCCGGTACGACCACCGCCAATGGCGCTGGCGTATGACAGGGCAACTTCACGGGCCTTGCCCGAAGCATTCTGAAAAACTGCAATCAGGTCAGGGATACCGCCCCCCTTGACGAATTCCGAGCGGACCGTGTGACCAGGCGCCTTGGGGGCAATCATGATGACATCCAGGTCGGCACGGGGCA
Organism: uncultured Geobacter sp.; assembly: GCA_964582605.1. GTDB lineage: Bacteria > Desulfobacterota > Desulfuromonadia > Geobacterales > Pseudopelobacteraceae > Trichlorobacter. The sequence goes on from CAZOTC010000022.1 coordinate 20,004, forward strand.
CAACCTGATTGTAATGGATGGCGAAGCCGTGGGCAAAGGCCAGGGTAGCTCCCTGCTTCAGTTTCGGCTCAAGCTCGTTGCGATACAGTTGTGACTGAAATTCGTCGGGGGTGAGGATCATCACCAGATCAGCAGAGGCAACCGCCTCGGCAACGGTGGCCACCTTGAGACCGGCATTTTGCGCCTTAACAGCAGATGCCGAACCTGCGCGCAACGCCACGGTTACATCAACGCCGGAATCTTTCAGATTGCAGGCATGGGCATGGCCCTGTGAGCCATAACCGACAATGGTTACCTTCATTGCTTTAATTAGTGCGGAATCGCAATCCCGATCGTAATAC
>CAZOTC010000023.1:0-20292 GCA_964582605.1 uncultured Geobacter sp.
CCGGGTTGAAGAAGTTTCTGAAGTCGTTGATGGTGGTGGACATCTTCTGGATCAGACGGTTGGCGGTGGCAACAGCTTCATCCAGGTACGCGCGGCTCAATTCATCGTTCATCTGTGCAAACTGGATGTTGGAGATCAGCATGGACAGCGCATTTAACGGCTGGCGCCACTGGTGGGCGATATTGCCGATCATTTCACCCATGGCGGCCTGACGCCCCTGACTGATCAGCACCTGATCCTTCTGGCGCAGTTCGGCCACCGCCTCTTCAACCCGCTGCTGCAGTGAACGGTTCAGCTCTTCAAGCTGGCGCTGCTTGATGGCCAGCTCCGCCTCGGCATGTTTGCGGGCCGTGATATCGTTGATACTGCCCGCCATCCGCAGCGCCTTGCCGTCGGCATCACGTTCAACCACCTCACCCCGGTCTTCCACCCAGACGACTGTTCCCTGCCCGGAGACCATACGATGAATGCTGTGGTAGTGACTGTCCCCCTCCAGGGCTCGCCGGATAGCAGCAAAGACAGCCTCACGGTCATCCGGATGTAGATAGTCGGCAAACACGTCAACCGGGTGCTGGATATAATTGTCATCAATCCGCAGGATTTCACACCAGCGACGATTGTGCCGGACCACACCTGAATCGATATACCAGTCCCAGACCCCTTCGCCGGTGGCCTTCAGGACATAACTGAGCTGCTGTTCACGATCCTGCAGTTCAGCTGTCCGTTCCGCTACCCGGGCCTCAAGCTGCTCGTTGATGATGCTCAGCTCCCTGAAACTCTGCTGCAGCGCACTTTCCATCTGGCTGAAGTTATCCTGCAGTTCCTGCTCCTCGGCAACCTCGGCCCGGCGCCAGTCAATCTGTTCACCCTGGGCCACCTTGCTCGGCAACTGGCTGGTCACACGGCCCAGCTGGGTAATCGGCATCAGCAAACGGCTGCTGAAGAAGCGTGACAGGGTGATGGTCAGCAGTGTCAACAGCGCCAGCACCCCCAGCAGAACCGAGGTACGGCTATTGATGATCTGCAGCGACGGCGCCAGGGAGGATTCCACCACCAGCCGCAGACCGGTTGCGGATGCCAGCTCCACCTGGGTTGTATAGAATGAACGCAGCCAGCGCTTCATGGCCCCCACACCCGGCTGAGGATCGGGAATCCAGTGGCTGACCCCGTCGCCAACCGGCAACAGCCTGCCACCGGCAGGAATTGCATACGGCTTCAGCAGAGAGAGGTCGCGGCGGGTGGTCATCAGCACACGTTCCTGTTGGTCCAGTATGGTCATGGTAACCTGACGTTTGCTGACAATTCCCTGCAAAAGGCTGAAAACTGCAGGGTCGGGAGCTTCTTCTGAAACTACATATTCCTGGAGGGATTTCGGATGGTTTTCTACGGTCAAGAGGTGATCGAGCATCAGCTTGCCCACTGCGGCAACCCGGGCGGTCTCAATCTGCAGGCGGTCCATCTGCTGCCTGAACTGCCAGTTGACATCAACAAAGGCCAGCACAAATGCGGGCATCAGCACCAGCCCCTGCAGGATGATCTGCAGCCAGCGGCGCAGGGAAGGAAGTTCAGGACGGCTGTCCAGCCGCCAGCTCAGCAGGAACAGCGCCTCTGCAGCCAGGGTATTGACGATGCCGTTCACCCCCTGCTTGAGGGTGATCAGCAGGGTTGCGCCGGGATTGAACCCCATCTTCAGGTGGTAGAACAGCCAGATCAGCACCAGACCACCGGTAAACCAGTAGAAGATCACAGCAGTCATCAGTTCCAGCCGTCTGCGATAGACGAGCCAGCCGACACACAACGCCTCGGCGCTAAAGATCACCATGGCCCAGGGGTGGTGCCATTGCAGCCACGTACAGCCGGAGGCGATCAGGGCTGCAAGCAGACCTGCTGACGGACCGAATCGCAGCAGGGCGAACATGCTGAAAATCGAACCGAACAGAAAATCGACGTTAAAGAACAGGGACAGATTGAAGCGGTTGGCAACAAAGCCGGCCATCCCGAACAGGATGCCGGCTCCAAAGTCGGTCCAGGTCATACGCCGGTAGCCGTATTTCAGTCTGTCCGCTTCCAGCATTACCGGTCCTCGGCCAGTTCAACCCGGTTGCGGCCACCGGCCTTGGCACGGTACATCGCTTCATCAGCCTGCCTGATGCATTCATCGATACTCATCCCCAGCCTGAAACCGGTGACCCCCAGGCTGACGGTCACCCGCAGCATCTCCCCCTGCCATTCGGTCGTCAAACCGGCCACAGCTGCCCGCAGCTTTTCCGCCACAATCGCGGCGTCATCACGATCGGTTCCGGCCAGCAGCAGCAGAAACTCTTCGCCCCCCCAGCGGCCGCAGCAGTCCTCGATCCGGATACAGCTGTTGAAGGTTTCGGCCACCCGCTTCAGTATCAGGTCGCCGGCCAGGTGGGAGTAGGTATCGTTAATCTTCTTGAAGTAGTCGATATCGGCAATGATTACGGAAAAAGGCGCCGAATAGCGCATCGCCCTGCCCTTTTCCGCTTCAAAGCGGATCTCCAGCTCCCGCCGGTTGGCCAGCCCGGTCAGCTGGTCGGTACGGGCGGCTGCATCAAGCTTCTCGTGGGCCTGCAGCTCAACCACACACTCAAGCATGGCGGCATGCAGCTGGAAGCCGTTGACCGGCTTGGTGATATACTTGTTGACGCCGATATTGATCGAATTCTTGAGGTAGTCAAGCTGCTCAAAGGCGGTCAGAACGATGATCTGCACGTTGCGGTCAATCTCCCTGATCTCCTGGGACATGACCAGACCGTCCATAACCGGCATCAGGATATCGGTGATGATGATCCGGGGACGATGCTCGATAAAGGCCGAAAGCCCTTCAGCGCCATTCGTCGCAACAATCAACCTGCCCACCAGCCGTTGAAGAAACTGGGCAAACTGCTGCCGGGCATCCTCTTCATCCTCTACGTAGAGGACCGTAAGCTGCTTCAGATACGTCTGGGCCGTTCTGTCTTCCGTCATGCAGCACCACTCATGGATAATGGTTACAGACTTAGGGGTATGAGTATAGCACGTAATCTGAAAATGTCATCTGCCGACGGCTTGCAACAGGCTCCAAAGGTGCAGAGCAACAGCGGTCACAGCTTGTACTGCAGCGCATAATTGAGCAGATCGGCATTGTTCCTGAACCCCATCTTTGCACAGAGCCTGGCTTTATAGGTGCTGACCGTCTTGATGCTCAGCCCCAGCTCATCACCGATGTTCTTCAGCTTCCGCCCGATGGCAAGCTGCCTCAAGATCTGCAGTTCCCGCCGGGAGAGCTTCAGGTGGGGCGGACCGGAGATGGCGCCCTGCTCCAGCACCTGATTGACCAGCAACTTTGAAAACGTCCGGCTCAGGTAACGCCCCCCTTCAAAGAGCGACTGGATGGCTGCCAGCAGCTCTTCAGCAGCCTCCTGTTTGGTCAGGTAACCGGTTGCACCAAGACGCAGGGCCTCCAGGGCAAACTGTTCCTCCGGATACATGCTGAGCATCAGCACCGGGGTGTCGGGATAGAGTCTGCGCAGTTCCGGCAACAGCTCCATACCGCCGGTAACCGGCATGGAGATATCCAGAAGCACCAGGTCGTAGCGCTTCCCGGACAGCTGCTGTCTGGCAGCATCGGCACTGCCGGCCTCGTCACAGGCGACACCGGCATCTGTCAGCCGCTCGGTCACCAGTGCAATTACCGCCTGCCTGAACATGGTGTGGTCATCGACAATCAGCATCTGTTTCATGGGAGCCTCCGGATTGCATACAGTATTCCGCTACTGCCCGTTACGTTTATTACCGGAATGAGCATGCACCAGCGTCAGTTTGAAGACAATTCAGATAATGGCTGTCAGAATGGAGACACCGGAAGAGAAACCGGCTGTAGGAGTACACCTACAAACTGCTGAGCACCACGGACGGGAAACAGCGGCAGAAGGTACGCTGTATCAGCAGAGGTTGTGGCTGTTCGCGTAGCCGATCAGGTCGGCATCGCTATGAAAGTTAAGCTTGGTAAAGAGACGGGCCTTGTAGGTGCTGACGGTCTTGATGCTCAGGTCAAGCTCAAAGGCAATCGCCTTGAGGCTCTTGCCGGTTGCCAGACTGCGCAGGATCTGAAACTCACGGTTGGAGAGCGAGGTGTGGGAGGGAACGCCGTTTTCTTCGGCTTCAAGGGCCTGGTTGAGCAGGCAGGTGGAGAGGGTCTGACTCAGATAACGTTTTCCGTCAAAAATCCGGTTCACAGCCAGCAGCAGCTCATCCGCCGCCTCTTTCTTGGTCAGATAGCCCGACGCCCCCAGTTTGAAGGCCCGCAGGGCGAACTGTTCTTCAGGAAACATGGAGAGCATCAGTACCGGCAGTGTGGGCCAGGCCTGGTGGAGCCGGGCCAGCAGCTCCATCCCCCCCATTCCCGGCATGGAAATATCAAGGATGACCAGGTCATACTGCTGCTGATCCAGCAGTTGCAGCGCCTCTTCGGCGGAGCCCGCCTCATCACAGACAACCTGTCTGCCGTCGCCCGCCAGGGTGAGGATACCGGTCAACCCCTTGCGCACCATGGCATGGTCGTCAACCACCAGCAGCCGTTTCATACCCCTGCCTCCTGATACCGTTCCGGCAGCTGCGCCTCAACGATGGTCCCGCCGCCTGTCCTGGGGCTGATACTGAAGCTGCCGCCGCAGCGTGCCACCCGCTCCCGCATCCCCATCAGACCAAAGGCATCGGCACCGTTCGCCTGGGCCTCCGTAATCCCCACGCCGTTATCACGAATCTGCAGCTGGCACCAGCCGCCTTTGCAACGCAGTGTCACCAGCGCCTTGTCGGCCCGGGCATGGCGGAGCACATTGGTCAACGACTCCTGTGCAATCCGGTAGAGACAGGTGGCCACCTCCTGCGGCAGCGGTCTTCCCTTCAGGCCGCCGGAATAGATGCAGCTGATATTCCCCTGCCTGCGAAGATCCTGTATCAGTCCTTCCAGAGCCGGTTCAAGCCCCAACTCATCCAGCACCTGGGGACGCATGGCCCCGATAATCCGCTGCACCGTGCCGATGGCTTCATCAACCTGCTGTTTCAGCTCTGCAAGGCGGGGTTTCAGATCAACACCGTCCCGACTCCGCAGCATGGCCGCAATCCCCAGGTTGATTGCGGTCAGGGTCTGCCCCAGATCGTCGTGAATATCCCGCGCCACAGCACGCCGTTCCTCATCACGCACCTCTTCAAGGTGCGCGCTTAACAGGCGCAGACGCCGGTTGGAATCCTGCAGCTGCCGCCCCTGTGCCTCAAGCTCGGACCTGTTGTGCTGCAGGTTCTGCTCAAGCCTGCGGGTAGTGGCGGAGAGCTGCTGTACCTGACCATTCTGTGCCGCCTCCTGCCGGTACTCATCCACGAGCTGTTCGATGATCTGCAGCAACTCACCGGAATCCCACGGTTTGGTCAGATAACGATGGACCTTGCCGGCATTGATGGCAGCCAGCAGCTGATCACTGTCGGCATAGGCAGACAGGATCATCCGTCGGGTAGCAGGGGAGATTTCAGCCACCTTGCTGAGAAAACGATCTCCGGTCATACCCGGCATCCGATAATCCGATACCACCACCTGAAACGGACCGTTTTCCTGGAGCTGGACAAGGCCGGAAGGCCCGTCAAGCGCAGTCCTGACCTCATAGCGGTAACGCCGCATAAATCGCGCTACCGCAGTCAGTACACCAGGGTCGTCATCAACAAACAGCAGACGGGGACGTGCATCCTGCATCAGTTCCGGTTCCTTGACGTTCATGACGGTTCACCTGTCTGCATGCCCTCTTCCTGACGTGCAGCCTGTTCAAAGGCCTCATAGCAGCGTTCAACAAGCTGAAGCGACTCCCGGCAGCCGGCTTCATCCTGGTCTTTCGCATACTGTTCAATCGTCAGGGCAGCAGCCCGCAACTGCATGGCCCCTACGTTTGCAGCCGACCCCTTGATGGTGTGGGCATGGCGCCGGACCGTATCCAGGTCAGCGTCAGCAAGCCCCTGTTTCAGTCCCTCAAGCGCCTTGACGGCACTTTCACAGAACATGGTCAGAAAACGGGGCAGCAGTTGTTCAGCACCGCCCAGCCTGGTCAGCAGCGCTTCACGGTCAAAGACCGGTTCGTCAGACGTTTCAGTCGGCGGGAGGGGAGACGGTTCCGGGGGCGATGGCAGGCAGACCCCGTCGCTGCAGCCGGTGTTTCTGACAATCGCCTCCATCAGCAGGGCCGGATTGACCGGCTTGGTAATATAATCGTCCATACCGGCCTGAAGACAGCGTTCCCGATCACCGGCCATGGCGTAGGCGGTCATGGCGATGATCGGCACATGCCCCCCCTTGCCTGCCTCGTCACTGCGGATCATACCGGTTGCGCTCAACCCGTCGATCTCAGGCATCTGCACATCCATCAGCACCAGATCAAAGCTTCCGCCCTGCCAGAGTTTGTAGGCCTGATGCCCGTTTGCAGCCAGGGTAACGTGATGTCCCTTCTTTTCCAGAATGGCACGGATCAACTCCTGATTGACCGGCACGTCATCTGCTGCCAGGATCTTCAGACTGCGTGCTGTCGGCAGCGGCGTCTGCCGGAAGGCAGCAGACGAAGCAACATCCTGCATCCGGGCCGGATCGAAACGCAGCGTAAAACTGAAGGTGCTGCCCATGCCGGGTGCGCTTTCAACGGTAATGGTTCCTCCCATCAACTCCACCAGGCGGCTGGAAATGGACAGCCCCAGCCCGGTTCCGCCGTAGGATTTGGCAACAGAGAGGTCAGCCTGTTCAAAGGGGGCAAAGATCCGCTGCTGCTGTTCCTTCGTCATCCCGATCCCCTGATCCGACACACTGAATGTCAGCTGGACCGCTCCTCCCTCCTCCTGATCCGTCAGCTCAACCGCAAGCCTGACCTGCCCCTTTGACGCGAATTTGACCGCATTGCCCAGCAGATTCAGCAAGACCTGGCGCAGCCGGACACCGTCACCGGAGAGGCCGTCCGGCACCTCATCCGGTACCGACAGGGCCAGCTCCAGCCCCTTTTCAACCGCCTGCAGGCTGACCACCCGCACGGTCTGATCAAGCAGGCTGCGCAGACGAAACGGCTCGTTGACCAGTTCCAGCCGGCCGGCCTCAACCTTTGAGAAGTCAAGAATGTCATTGATGATCGAAAGCAGATGCTTGGCAGAGTTCCTGACCGACTCAAGGTAGTTGCGCTGTTCACGGCTCAGGTCGGTATCAAGACAGAGTTCGGTCATCCCGATCACGCCGTTCATCGGGGTCCTGATCTCATGGGACATGTTGGCCAGGAAGGCGCTTTTTGCCCGGCTGGCTGCTTCAGCCGCCTCCATCGCCTGCTGCAGGCTGACATTTTTTTCAGAGACCAGCTGCTCGCGCAGGGTGCTTTCCTCCAGATGTACCTGCAGTCTGGCGTTGCGGATGCTGGTACGCAGGTACACAACACCGCCGCAGATCAGAAGCAGTCCGACACCCCCCATGGCATACAGCAGCAAGCGGGAATGCTGCTCGTCTTGTGAGCCGTGTCCACGGTAGAAGGTAACCATGGCGAACGGCGTCTGTTCAAGCGGGCTGCAGGTTGCAAGCACCTCCTGCTGTTGTCCGTTACGGTCCTTGGACAGTTGAATCCAGTGCGGTGATCGGCTTTTGACAACATGCGGTTCCGGCAACTGGTCACGGGGGATAATCCGTTCAAGATCGGGCGGGATCAGGATATAGCGGTTGTCAAAACAGAGTGCGGTCTGAAAGGTCGAATCAGGAGAGGTTGCGGCCAGGTAGTGGGAATAGACCAGCGAAATCGGAATCCAGCCTACTATCTGCCCCACGTATTCACCCTTGAACAGCACCGGGTGACTGACCACGATACTGTCCACCGGCCGGCACCGTTCAAACTGGTAGTGCGGTTTGCGCTGGTCCGGCTTCAGATACGAACGCCAGTGTACCTTGTAGTCATCAGGAGATGCAGGATCACGCAGGTCAAGCATTTTCCTGCCGGAGGCATCCAGGTAGACGATCCTGATGAACAGCTCGGTGTCCTGCAGCCGTTTGCGCTTCCTGAAGGAACTGAACAGCTCTTCGGCCACGGTCAGGCTGGCTGCCAGCCCGTATTCCATGGTCATCCCCAGGGCCTTGTTTTCATAGTAAAGGGCAAGATCGCGGTTTTCAGCCAGCTGGGCAATATCGTTCATCCGGTCAGTGAGAAAGTTGGCAGCGGCACCGGCACGTTTGTCACTTTCACTGATAAAGCGTCCCAATGCCGCGCGGTGCAGCTCTGCCTGGGCCTGATACTGTGAGTACAGCAGAAAGCCGACATAGCCGGCCATGGCCAGGACCAGCACCATGGCCACCCCCTGCCGCAGCGGGGTTCTGGAAGAGCCGGGTGCCATATCCCGGCCTACCTGGCCCCCGTGAAGAACTCAGGGAAGAACGAGCGGGCCGTGGGATAGTATTTGTTGATCAGCTTCATATAGCTGCCGTCCTTGCGGGCCTTGGCTATAAACCGGTTGTAGGCGGCCAGCAGCTGCGGCGCATCCTTGCTAAAGGCAGCCGCCATCTGCTGTTTCTCTGATACCGGACCGATGATCTTCAGCTTGCCGGGCCACTTCTGCAGGGCGATCAGTGCGTCGGGGACATCAAGGATGGTCATTTCCGCATCACCTTTCAACAACGCAGGGGCCATATCATTCAGTTGTCCCTTGGTGCAGATCACCTTTGCACCGGTTGCGGACAGGTTGTACAGGCGCGGGTCAAGGCAGGTGTTTTCCATCGAAAGCACTGAGCGGTCCTTCATCAGCGCCTTGGTGGCGGCGATATCCTTTTCAATATTTTTACCCGGCCTGATCGGGCGGACCTTCGAATCGGCCCGCGCAATCAGCCAGATCTGGCTGGGAAAGGTAGGGGTTGCAAAGTTGACCACCTTTTCACGCCAAGGCAGGATGGTGAACCCGTTGGCAACCATATCCCCCTTCACCGGGGCCTCACCGGTCACCTCCACCTCGTTGCCCTTTGCCTTCACCACCTTGCCGGTCAGATCCTGCACCACCGTGGCCCAGCCGGTAGCGACATATTCGTAGGAGACCCCCAGATGCTCGGCAAACTTTTTCGTCAACTCCACCTCAAAGCCGTCGCCGCTGCCGGTCACAAAGTTGGCATAGGGAACTCCGAGATGACGGATCACCCCTCTGGCCTTGATATCGGGCAGATCAGCGGCGGCAGCAGGGCCGTTCAGAAAGAGCAGGGACAGCAGACAGAAGAGGGTAACAACTGTTTTCATAAGCATGATTCTCCTTTCAGAAAAAACCGAGTGATCGGCCTACCCCAGCCCCACCTTGACCGCATAGCGGACCAGTTCAGCAGTGGAATGGATACGCAGCTTGTTCATCAGATTGCTGCGGTGATTGTCAACGGTCTTGGTGCTGATCCCCAGCGATTCGCCGATCAGCCGGTTGCTCATACCGCAGGCGACCAGGCGCAGCACCTCCCGCTCACGGTCGGTAAGCCCCTGGGAGACCATCGGCGCAACAGGCCCCACCGGCGCTTCCAGCAGCGAGCTGCCGTCAGCCACCTTGCGCAGGGTCTGCAACAGCTCTTCAAAGGCGAACTCCTTGTTGACGTAGGCATTAGCGCCGCTGCGACGGGCACGCTCCACCATCAGCGGATCGTCGTGGGTGGTCAGGATAATCACCGGGGTGCTGTTACCCTCGCGCCGCAACGCCTCCACGGCGGAAATGCCGTCAAGGCCCGGCATGGAGATATCCATCACCACCACCGTCGGACAGTGCTGCCGGATCAGCTGCAACGCCTCGTCACCGCGGCCGCACTCGGCCAGTATCCGGCAATCGGGCGACATCTGGATCAGCGTGCGCAAGCCCTGCCTGAAAATGGGGTGATCATCAACGACAATCAGAGTAATCATCGACATGGCAATTCCACCAGAAGCCTGGTCCCCTGCCCCGGCTGCGAATCAATCCGCACACGGCCATGGACCAGCTCCATCCTTTCCCGCATGATAGCCAGACCGGAACCGTCATCCTTGCCCGGCTCGGCTCCACCAACGCCATCATCAATAATGGTCAGGGCGACGGCATCCCCTTGACGCTGCAGCGTCACCTGCACCCGCTCTGCTTCAGCATGCTTCATGATATTCTGCAGTCCTTCCTGACAGGCGCGGAACAGGGCAAGACTGCAACTGTCGCTGATATCGTCGTATTCGCCGGAGGTCTGCACCAGCAGCGACAGGCCTGTCTCCTTTTCCAGCTTGGTACACAGCCAGCGGATAGCCTCGTCGATCTGCATGCCTGACAACGGCAGCGGTCGCAGCGAAACCACCAGATTCCGCAACTCGGCGGAGGCAGACTGTATGTCGCTGATCAGATCGGCAAGTATCCTGCGGTCCTCCTGACGTTCACAGCCCATGCTGCTCAGCAGCAGCTTCAGACGCAGATTGACACCATGCAGCGCCTGGCCGATTCCGTCATGCAGCTCCCGCGAAATTCTGGTCCGTTCAGCATGCTCCACCTGCTCCTGCTGCAGCAGCAGCAGGTCCTCATACTGCTGACGGGCCTGCTGTTCCGCCAGCTGGGCGACGCTGCAGCGCCAGCGCATCAGCAGCCAGAGTGTCACAATCAGCAGGCAGACAAAGGCGGTCAGCTCAATCAGAAAGCTGCGCTTGAACGCCACCACCAGCGGTTCTTTTGCATAACAGACCAGATAACCACCCCGGCTGCCGGTCACCTCTTTCACCGGCAAAAACGAGACCACATAACCGACCCCCTGCCGGATCAACCCCACGGAAAAAGCCTGATTAAGCGACAGACGATGCATGGTGTCGGCATCGTTACGCAGCTTGGCAGCCAATGCCGCTCCAATCGGGGAGAGCGGCAACGCACTGTCCGGCGTTGTGCGGTCGGGGTTTTCAATCAGCCAGCTGTCTGAAAAAGGGGAGGAGGCATACACGGAACGAAAATCGGGAAACAGACGATCCTGAATCAGCTCCGCGTGGATCAGGAACTGGTACTCCCGGTCAGGGGCATATTCCGTCATGGCAATCTGCAGCGAACGGAACGGAATACTGGTCTCAACACTGCCGATATGCCTCCCCTGCCAGGAGAGGGGAGCCACATACCGGAATCCGTCGATGATCCGGCCGGCCTCAAAACCGATCACTTCGCGGCGCTCGGTATTGGCTATCCTGACCGAAGGACGGACCGAAAACAGCTTGTCGCCAAAGCGGTCAGGCTGATGAAAGCGCAGAAAACTCTCGCCGTCAGGCAGATGAAAATGCAGTTGGCGCAGGCGGTGCTGCCAGAGGGTCAGATAGGAATTCTGCAGCCTCTTGTGCAAGACACTGCGCAGTGCGGCCTTTCCGGCTGCATCGGAGCGCCAGGCGCGGGAGTAGAGTGCCAGCAGCTCAGGCTGACGGATGGTGTCCCGCAGATAAATCTCGGTAGCGACCCGGTAGGTGTGGATCGCAGCCCGGTAGGACATCTCCAGCATTTCTGTGTGCTGCTTGTAATGGTGCTGCTGCTTTTCAATCCGGTTCAGGTGCAGCAACACCCCGCCGATCAGGGCCGCAGCAACAAACAGCAGCAGTATCGGAAAAAAGCCGCGTTTGCAGAGCATTCGATCAACCGGTTCCGGCGACACCTACTTGCCGGTGCAGCGGACTCCAAAGGTGCCGGTCAGCTGCAGTTCTTCCAACAGATCGCAGAGACGCTTGTCGGAGGCCAGCAGGGTCAGGCGGACCTTGTCCCGGTTGACCAGCTTCATCAGATAGCCGATCACTGCCGACGGCATGGCAAATGAATCCTCTATCCGCAGGGTCAGGGTGTCGGCTCCCCCTTCAACCAGCTTCTGGACCGCTTCCCGCAGCGCCATACTGTCGTCAATGGTCTTGATGACCCCGCCTACTGCCAACTCACGATTACTGATCGTCCTGATCTCCATACTGCCTCCTTTTTACGGTATACCCGTTGATTCCGCTCAGGGTACGCTTGGTAAGCCCTCTGCCGGGTTGGTGAGCGAAGTCGGGTGGGTGAGCGAAGCCGAACCATCAAACATCTGCATCAGCAACAGACGGTTACCCGTCTGATTGCGCCGCACCAGATCAACAGACCGCTGCATGATTATAAATCCTCTGCCTGACGGGGCTGTTTTCGAGGCCGGTCGGGCCAGGCGCTGCTCTGCATCAAATCCCGGCCCCGGATCGGCAATTTCAACCCAGGCCTGCAGACGTTCCTGAAAGGGGGTCAGGGTCAGGGTCGCGGTAATATCCTGAGCGGCAGGCGGGGCCGGCGCCATGACGGCATCGTCATACTCTCCTTCAAGGATCAGGCGCTGTTTGTCAGCCCCCATCCCCAGACAGCCGTGTTCAAGGGCATTCATCAGCGCCTCGCTCAGGGCCAGGTCCAGATTGTCCAGCGGCTCCCCCGCGCAACCGGCTTCATCCAGGCTTTCACGCAGCTGCTGCTGAAGCTGCTCAACCCCTGCAAGTGATCCCTCGGCCCGCAGTACAACCTGTCTGCTGCCTGCCCGGCCGCCTACCGCCGAAAGCCTGATCAGGGTAATATCATCGTCGTTCTCGCTGTCGTCACAGAACCGGTTATAACGGGAAAACAGTTCCCGGGCCGTTGCGGTTGCCAGCAGATCATCAGGCAGACGCTCCCGGTAACTGCCGCCGTCACGCATGGCGGCATCCCCCAGACCGTCGGTTGCCAGCAGGATATCGCTGACTCCCTGAAGATCAAGCTCCTGCAGCTGCAACGGCGGTGAATAAGCGGAAATCGGCGGATTGATCCCCCGCACCCGCTCCGGCTTCCCGTTACGGATCAACAGCAAGGCCGGCATGCCGCAACAGGCCATACGGGCGCTCCGGCGCTCCGGGTCCAGTTCCAGCAGCAGACCGCTGAACACCTCTTCTTCCATCAGGTTCTGGGCAGCAAAACGCATGGTACTGGTAACCAGATGGGGAAAACCGAGATGGGCACAGGCGCAGCCCGAAGCAGAATGATTGAAAAAGGCGGTTGCAAGCATGGAGGTGACCGAGGCGGAGAGACCGTGCCCCATGGCATCGGCAAGAAAGAGCAGCAGGCGGTTGTCGCCGGACGGGATGATTGAGTAGCTGTCGCCGGACATGATATCTCGGGGCTGCTGCAGCAGGTCCACCAGCCAGCCGCCGTCTGCGGCAGCAAGGTAACGGCCTTCCAGCAGATTACGGGCGATGATCCGTTCCTTGGCCTGGGCCAGCTCCTGCTGGCTGGAATGGTAGCGGTTGCGGTACTGGAGCAGCTCCACCTCCTGCCTGCGGGCCTGCTCGGCCACCCGTTCAAGGTGCAGCTCGCGGGTCACCGCCATCAGGGCACGCTGCAGGGCGTCGGCACGGAGCGGCTTGGCAAGAAACTTGGACACCCCCAGGTTGATCGCTTCCACCAGGTGCATATGCTCCAGCGAAGCGGTCATCAGCACCACCGGTATCCGCTGATTGCTCTTGCGGATCTCCTGCAGCATGCCGATACCGTCCATGACCGGCATCATCAGGTCGGTGACAATCAGGTCAGGACCATGCAGATGAAACCGGCAGAGCCCCTCGGAACCGTCTGCCGCACCGTAGACAGACTTGAAGTACGGTTCCAGCATCTTCTGGATAATGGTGGCACCTACCGGATCATCCTCCACATACAGCACGGAAAGATTCTCGGTATAGTTTTTCAGGTCGGGGTCAACCATTGTCAGCAACCAGGGGCCGGGGGTCGGGGGCCAGGGACAAAGACAGAAACGAGTCTAGCATTTAAACCGCCCCAGATTATCACGCAGCCCTTCCGACTTCCGGGCCATGGCTGCAGAGACCTCTTCAACCTCATGGGCAACGGAGCTGTTCTGATCAGATGCCTGGCTCATCCGCGTCATCTGTTCCATCAGCTGCTTGGTACGAGTGGCGATGAAGGTACTCTTGCGCACCAGGTCCGATGAGGTCTGCACCGCTTGCGTCAGACGTTCACCGGAATCACCGGCAGTGGCGATCAGCCCTCTGGTTGATTCGGCAATTTCAAGCATCCGTCGGGAACTCTGCTCGGTCTCACCGTACAGGTTCTCAACACCGCTGACCACGGTGGTCACGCTCTGGTTGATCTGCGAAAGGGAGCTTTGGGTCTTGGCGGCAAGTTGGCGGACCTCGTCAGCCACCACGGCAAAGCCGCGCCCCAGTTCTCCGGCCCGGGCCGCCTCGATCGAGGCGTTCAGGGCCAGCAGGTTGGTCTGGTCGGCGATATCGGAGATGATCTCCAGAACCTCGCGGATCTTGCCCGCATTGGCAGCCAGTTCCTGCATCCGTCCAGCCAGCAGGCGCTGCTTGTCCGCTTCGCCGATGATGATATTCCCGGCACTGTTCAGGTTGCCGGCAAACTGCACCATCACCGACTTTGTGGCCTCAATGGTCTGCGTGGTGTTGATTGCCATCTCTTCAGTCAGATCCAGGTTCTGGCCAACCTCCTGGGCCAGTCCTTCGCTTTCAAGCACGATCCGCGCCTGCTGCTGCACGGTATTGCTCAGGTTGGTTGCGATGTGGGACAGTTCCTGGCTGGCAACGGCGGTCTCCGTGGCGGTTTCCTTGGCGGTGGTCACGCTCTGCTGCACCTTGTCGATGAAGCTGTCGATAAACCCTGCGGCCTCGCCGATCTCGTCAGCCCGCTTCATATTCAGCCGGGCAGTCAGGTCACCCTCGCCGTGGGCCAGATCAGAAGCCACTTCAACCATCCCCTGCAGCGGCTTCAAGACCCGGTCGTTGGCCACCTTGAACAGCAGCAGCATCCCGCCGGCAACACAGACCAGAAAGGCACCCAGACCGTACATCAGATACTGCAGCCAGGCTGCAAACTGCTTGTTCTTTTCTTCAAACCCCTTGCCCTTGATCTTGACCGCCTTTTCAAGATCGGCCTTAAGTGTCCTCCAGAGCGGCGTTTCCTTGCTGTTCAGATGGGCGATGGCCCCCTGCAGGTCACCTGCTTCACCCAGGGTGCGCACCTCGTTACGGGCCGGCTGCAGCGCCTTCCAGCTGGACTCGATAGTGTCAAGGGGCAACTTCCCCTTGACGATGGTCGCCTTCACCGTCGCTTCAAGGGCCTGTTCGAAATCCTTGGCCGCCTTTTCAAAGTTGGCCTTGGCCTTGTCGTCCTTGGGGTTCATGATGATATTGCGCAACGCCTGTTCACCCTGCAGCCCCTGGGAAAGCATGACATGCAGGTTGTCAAACACCACCACATCGCGGTAGACCATCTCATTGAATTTTGACCTGACAGACAGTGTCATATAGGCAAATACGCAGATGATCAGGGCGATAACTACCGCTATCACACACGAACCGGAAATAAATAACGATTTGATTTTCATGCCGCACCTCGGAGAAGAAAGGGGCAAGGGCCAGGATTGTGCTGTAACTGACCCTGGCCCCTTGCCCCTGTATTTATTACACTCTGAACTGTCCTACCTGACGCTGCAACTCCTCAGCCAGCGAGGCAAGCTGGTTTGCCGCAGTTGCCGATTCATGGGCCGACTGTGAACTTTCCTGTGCCACGTCATTGATCCGGCTGACATTGCCGGCGATCTCGCCGGTGGTGGCGGTCTGCTCTTCTGCAGCGGTGGCGATCTGGTTGATCTGCATGGTCACATCGTTGATCCGGGAGAGGATCTCCTGCAGCGCCTCACCGGAGTGGGACGCATCAGCCGTCCCCTGCTCCACTTCTTTCACTCCCAGCTCCATCTGCTGCACCGCAGCCTTGGTCTCGGTCTGGATCGCCTTGATCATGCCGCCGATCTCACGGGTGGCCTTGGTGGTCCGTTCCGCCAGGGCTCGCACCTCATCGGCAACCACCGCAAAGCCGCGCCCCATCTCACCGGCACGGGCCGCCTCAATGGCAGCGTTCAGAGCCAGTAGATTGGTCTGGTCGGCAATATCCTCAATCGTACCGGCAATAGCCCCGATCTGATCCGACCGTTCTCCCAGGCTGGCAACGGTACGGGCAGAATGGCGTACCCGCTCGGCAATCTGCTCCATCCCGGCAATAGTTGAAGAAACCACGCCGGAACCGGCCACCGCCGCCTCACTGGCAGACTGTGCCCCCTCCACCGCAATCATGCAGTTGTTGGCGATATCATGGCTGGTGGCAGCCATCTCTTCACTGGCGGTGGCCACACTGGAGGCCTGCTCCACCACCGCCTCAACCGCCCCGGCAATGGTGTGTGAGTTGCCGCTGAGCTGGGAAGCGGCCGCTGCCACCTGGGCACTCTCAATAACCACTTTTCCCAATACCTGCTGCAACCTGGTCAAAAACTCGTTGACACTTTCAGCTACCTGGCCGATCTCATCATTGCTCTTCCAGTCAAAGCGTTTGGTCAGGTCATTTTCAAGGGTCAGCAGGAAGGTTGACAGGGAGGAGACCGGCGCCACCACCACCTTCTTCAGCATCATAATGATCACCACCGCTGCGAGCATACCCATCACGACAATGGCGATCAGCAGGTTGTTGGCCAGCCTGAAGACCGGCTTGATCTGCTTGTCGTACTCGGCCCGGGGCATACCGGTCAGGTGCAGGCCGTAGGCCTTGCCGTTCATATCTTTGGCCTCGGTGACCGCGTAGAAATAGTTTCCATCCAGCAGCACCTTGTCCTTCAGCAGCGTGTTGTAGTCGGCGCTCTTGGCAAAGGCCACGGTGGCATCATCAAACCACTTGCCGTGGGCGGTCAGGTACTTTCCCCCTATTTCCACCGCACCGGTCTTTTTCTGGAAATCGGCAGGATCCACCACCGACTTGTCCAGCAGCAGGATATAGAACGCCTTCCCTTGCTGCATCTGGCGGCTGATGCTGCCCACGCCGAACTGGGTTTCCACAATGCCGCCAAACACTCCGGCGGCAGTATAGACCGGCGCCATGGCCCGCAAGCCAACCCCGCCCTTGCCGACCTCAACACCGAAGATCGGTTTTTTCTCCGCCACCTCCTTCTTGATCATGCCGCGGAACGAGATGTCGTCATCCCGCTTTTCATCGTAACTGCGCCAGAGGGTACGCATATCGGCCCGGGTCAGGTGGAAGCGGGTCCCTCTGAAGTCGGCCACCTCAAACTCTTTGGCGATCTGCTTCAGTTCCGCCTCGGCAATGCTGTAGTCGTCCTTGGTAAACGCATCCACGATTCTGTCGTTATGAGCCAGACTGACTGCATTGGTAAGCAGGATATCCAGCTTGCCCTTGATCTGGGTATCCACCTGTGACTGCAGCCCGTTGGCCAGACTATTGTTGCGATCCGCCACCAACTGGGCACGGAAGTAGTAGAGGTACCCCCCCATCACCACCGCGAACACCACCACACAGATACCGATAACCGCCAGCAGTTTGGCGGTGATACTACCCAGAACGCCCTGTTGTGCCATAGTTCTCTCCTTCACATCATAAATTACTGTTTGCTGCATCATACCCGATTATCGCTGACACGCAACCGAAGGCTGTACCGTTGCCTGAGACAGCTGCAGGGAGTCGGCGCAATCATCCGCCGTCAGGCAGTGCAATTCCACCAGGAAACTGCTGCCTTTACCCGGTTCGCTCTCCATCCTGATGCTGCCCTCCATGGCATCCAGCAGTCGCCTGCAGATGGTCAGTCCCATGCCGGTACCGCCGAACTGACGGGTGTCGGACATGTCAACCTGGGTAAACGATTCAAAGATCCTGGCATGCATGGCAGCCGGGATACCGATACCGGTATCGGTCACTGCCAGCCCGATCCGCAGCGCAGGGCCTGCCTGCTCCAGCAGGGTGACCGCCACCGTTATCCGGCCCTGAAAGGTGAATTTGAGTGCATTGTCAAGCAGCTGGGCAAGCAGCTGGCCAATCCGCTTCCCGTCTCCGCGCAGCTGCTCAGGCAACCGCTGATCCAGCTCCAGCACAAGGGACAGCCCCTTTGCCTGACAGCCGGGCTCAAACAGCGTCACCACATCCTGTACCACGCTGCGCAGGGAAAACGGTTCAGAAGCGATCCGGACAACACCCGCCTCAATACCGGTCAGATCAAGCAGGTCTCCCACCAGGGCCAGCTCTTTTTCAGCGCTGTCGGCAATCATGGTCAGGTATTCCTGCTGCTCACTGTCCAGACCGGTTAACTGCAGCAGCTGTATCCCGCCCATAACCCCGTTCAGCGGGGTGCGCAGCTCATGGCTGAGCATGTTCAGAAACTCGGTTTTGGCCCGGCTGACCGCCTCGGCAGTCTCCTTGGCTTCAATCAGGGCCAGCTCCGTCTGCTTACGCAGCGTAATATCCTCGGATATCCCCAGCAGGTAACAGGGCAGCCCCTTGCTGTTCAGAATGGCAATCTTCTTGGTCAGCAGCAGTTTGGGGCCGGCGGCGGTCCGGATCATCTCCTCCTGGATATCAATCATCCCGCCGGATGCCAGCACGGTACGGTCACGGTCGATAAAATGCCGGGCCTGATCCTCCGGAAAGAAATCAAAATCGTTCTTGCCGATCATCGTGTCCCGGCTGATCCCCAGCAGTTCTTCTGCGGCCCGGTTAAGGCTGACAAAGCGCAGTTCAGCAGCATCCTTGACAAAGACCATATCCGGAATATTTTCCAGGACATTCTGCAGGAACTCCTCGCTGTTCTGCATCTGCTCAACGGCAAGGTCCCGCTCCCGGCACCGCTGCTCAATCGTATCCAGCATGCTGTTGAATTCTGCAGACAGATGCGCCGCCTCGTCGGAACCCGCAAGGACAATCCGGGCCTGATTGTTGCCTGCCTTGACCTGATCGATCACCTCCTGCATGGTATACAGCCTGCGAGTGACCGCACGCCCCACCAGCCAGGCCATCAACGAACCGATCAGAATCGCTGCCAGGGCATAGAGCAGGCCGTCCCGGGTAATCACCGCCAGCTTGCGACCAACCAGCTTCTGACCGATACCGACCCGGGCCCAACCGATCGGCCGCCCGGAAATGGTGACCGGAACCGCCACATCAACCAGCTCCAAGCTATGATGCAGTACCTGCTGCCGGTAGTCAGTCGGCAGGTCGATCAGATACAGTCCCACCTTGGTAGAATCAGTATGGGCCAGTACCCGACCATCCTGAGCCAACAGCATGGCAAACTCAAGATCAGGGTAGCGCTTCAGGGCATCCACCAGCTCCTGCAGGCCTGCCAGATCACGGGCTGCCATCCAGCCTTCAGAGCTGACGGCAAGCGTCTGCGAGAGTGAGCCGGCCTGTTCCTTTCCCTGTTCACGGATCATGGACTGCTGACGCACGGTCAGATCCCACAAAAACAGCAGCATCATCACGGCATGCACCAGGGCGACGCCCATGATCAACCTGCCCCGCAGGGTGCCGAACAGCATCTGTCTGATCCGCTCTCTCAACGGGATACCCTGCTGCAGTCCGGTGTCACCTGCCGGTGTGCGGACAGGGTGCCGACAGGATGGCAGCCTGAGTAATTCCGATTCCAAATCAAGAGTGATATCAAGGCGGCGAGGATTGAGGCGACGATGGCGTACAGGCAGTACGTTGAGGAGCCGAAGACGAGCCAACGAAGAGAGCGCCTTGAGTTGGAATCGGAATAATACGGATTGTCGGGAGAGCCCGGCAGCGACATCTGATCGCACCTTTCTGTTGCAGCGGCCTGGAGGGAAAACCTTTAATCAAAGGAGTAATGCATAAAACTCTTACCATGCTCTTACGATTCTGTACATAGGGCAATCACCCCAGAAGATGCAGAATACGTTCACAGTAGAGATCAGAAAAACAGCTATAAAAAAAACGGTTTCTCAACGAAACCGCTTTTTCGGAACTGTTCTCTGAGCAGGGCAGGCTACCCTGCAGGTGCCGCCTCAAGCCGGAACTTCTGCACCATTTTCGACAATTTTTCAACCTGTCGCTCAAGCCCCTGGGCAGCTTCGGATGATCTGGCAGCACTATCGGCATTCTTCTGGGTAACCTGATTGACCTGGGCCACGGCCTGATTGATCTGGTCGATGCCGGTGGCCTGTTCAAGAGTCACCTGGGAGATCTCGTCAGTCAGCAGACTGATGGTTTTCGCTCCTTCAACCGCTCCCCGCAGTCGGCGGTTGATGTCGCGGGAAAGCTCTTCGCCGTTACGGGAGAGCTGCAGTGACGACAGAGTCATCTGCTCGGTCCGTTTGGCTGCATCGGCAGAACGGGTTGCCAGACTGTGGATCTCATCGGTCAGGCTTCTGAAGTCGTTACCGGCCCCTTCCACATGGGCTGCCTCAATGGCGGCATTGACCCCCAGCAGGT